>JAZQNZ010000039.1:0-2174 GCA_045627665.1 Oscillospiraceae bacterium | reverse complement strand
CGTTGCAGATGCGGGTGATCGCGCCGTTCGGGCGGGTGATGAGGAAGCCGGGGAAAAACGCATAGGAGGTAAACAGACACTGCCCGGTCGCGGAGATCATCTCCATCAGATCCTGAAACATCATGGTGAAGTCTGCCTTGGCCTTGGGCGTCTGCGGATCGGTGAAGAGTCCGAGTCCCTCCAGAATGACCAGATATCCGCCGTTCAGATGGCAGCCGCCGCGGTTGCTGACTGCATAGCCGAGACCCTGCCCGACGGCGCGGCGCGGCTCGTAGGCAGCCAGCTCCAGTCCCTTGGACTGGATGGCAAATTCCTTGCCGCCGTACTTTTCACTGAGCCGTTTGCTGCCCTCCGCCAGCTCATTGCCGATGCCGCGTCGGTGGGCGATGTCCTCAAAGAGCTGACTGATGCCGTCCGTTTCGCCGAACTTCAGTCCGTTGTCCCAAAGTCCCTTTTCGTTGGCCTCCATGGCGTAAGCGATGGTGCTGGCGCAGGAGATGGTGTCCAGGCCGAGTTCGTCCAGCTCGTTGTTCCATCTGAGAATTTTGTAAAGGTCGTCATTGAGGATGCCGCCGCCGAGCAGACCGAGCGTTTCCAGCTCCGGCCCCTTGACCTCCCGGCCTTCCACCGTGACCGTGCGCGCGCACTTGATGGGGCAGGTCAGGCAGCCTTTGTTGACTGTGTTGTATTCCTCGGCCAGAAGCTCGCCGTTGACTTTTTCAAAGTCCTCATACTGACCGTAGTTATAGTTTTTGGTGGAGAGCATCCCGCGCATCTGCATGGAGCTGACGAGTCCCGCCGTGCCCATGCGGGGAAGCTGCCCGCCGGTCAGCGGGTGGGAACGGAGATAGGCGAACCATTTCCGGTTCCACGCTTCCGTCTTCTCCGGATCGGCAATGCGGAATTCGTGATTGCCGGTGACGGCGATGCCCTTGAGGTTTTTCCAGCCGAACACGGCGCCGACGCCGGTGCGTCCTGCGGCGCGCTCGCCGCTGATGACCGCACTGTACAGCACCAGATTTTCGCCTGCCGGGCCGATGACCATCTGACCGAAGCCGCGCTTCGCACCCCAGAGCGATTCCAGCAGCCCTGCGGTTTTTTCCTGACATTCGGTGGCCTTCAGTCCCCAGAGTCCGTCCTCGTCCGCATCGCGGAAAGTGAAGCGGTCGTTTTCGATGACGACCCAGGTATGCCTGTCACATTTGCCGCGGATGATGAGCGCGTCCATCCCGGCGCGCTTGAGATAGTAGCCGAAGCTGCCGCCGCAGTTGGAGGAGGTGACCAGCCCCGTCTGCGGGGAGAGGCAGGAGAGATTGAATCGGCTGGAGCTCGGCGCACCCGTGCCGGTGAGGGGGCCGGTGGAGATGACAACCAGATTTTCCTCGGAAAAAGGCGTTTCATGCCCGGTGAATTCATCGCAGAGGATCTTTGAAGCCATGATCTTGCCGCCGATAAATTTCTCGCGCTGCTCATCCGTCCACGGATATTCCTCTGCGGTCTGCGCTGTCAGATCCAGCAGCATGACCTTTCCCATGTAGCCGCCGTATTTTGTTGCCATATGCGTCCGCCTCCGTCTGTTGATTTGCGCGGGAGCCTGCCGTCGGAGCGTGCCGACGACACTTTATTCAATCTTAACGCGGCGTTATTAAAAATTCAAGTATCACAACGGGAGAATGCAAAAAAATCACACGGAAAATGACCGAAAATGCAGTCCGCTCTGTGCAGCAATCGCACGGGACGGACTGCATTTTCGGTTTGCGGCAGGGCGCTTCCGGGCGTCCGCCTGTCCTGATGCGCGGCAGATGCGCCGACGCGCCGGCAGAGCATCTTTCGCTGCGGCGATCACGGGGCAGGCGAAAGACCGAATTGGCTTACGCGTGTTCCTCCCAGTCCAGACTTCTGCCCACGGCTTTGTGCCAGCCGTTGACCAGTCTGCTGCGCGTTTCGTCATCCATACGGCTTTCGAAGCGCTGACTGCACTGCCACAGCGTACGGAGCTCCTCTGTGCTTTTCCAGACGCCCACGCCCAAGCCTGCCAGACAGGCCGCGCCCAGCGCTGTTGTCTCAAGCATCGCAGGGCGGAGAACGGTTTTTCCGAGAACGTCCGCCTGAAACTGCATCAGGAAGCCGTCCCGGCTGGCGCCGCCGTCAACCTTCAGCGAGGAAAGCGCGTG
>JAZQNZ010000038.1:0-3672 GCA_045627665.1 Oscillospiraceae bacterium | reverse complement strand
CGAACAAGATCGGCACCAGCGGCGTTGCCATCTTAACGAAGCATTACGGCATCCCGTTTTACGTCCTCGGTCCCAGCAGCAGCATCGACAGGAACTGCCCCACGGGGGACGACATCAAGATCGAGCTGCGCGAGCCGGACGAGATCCGCGAGAAGTGGTACGCCGAGCCCATGGCCCCGGAGGGCGTGAAGTGCTATAATCCCTCCTTTGATGTGACCGATCATACGCTCATCGCGGGGATCATTACCGAAAAGGGGATTTGCAGACCGCCGTATACGGAGAGTCTGAAGAAGCTGTTTGAATGATAGTTTTTGATCTTCGCCTTTGGCGCTTAGAGGCTCTGCATACAGGGCCATATCAGCTTTTGCTGATATGGCATCGTAGGAAACACCCAGCAGACTCTGCGTATTAACGAGGCAGTAGTCGGATAGTCTCTGCCGCTGTCCCCGCGCCACAGGGCGTCGCTGCGGTGGAAGCTGTAGGGGACGGCGTCCTCGACGTCCCGCTTTTTCGTTTCGGGCCGTCCGGGAGGCCGGCCCCTACATAGAAAACCGTAGGGCGCGACGACCCCGGCGCGCCGCATTTTACGATTACCACCGCATCAGCGCCGGAGCGAAGCGGGGTGGCGCGGTGATAGACGCAGAGTCTATTCGACTACATTCTCAAACAAGTCTCTCCCGCACCCGAGGGTGGGGGTCAAGGGGGAGGGGCGCTTTTCAAGCACCTCCCCCTTGTGACTCTTTTCCTCTTTTCTCTTCACAGAGAAAAGAGGCCGTCGGAGACACGTGCCCGCCGCCTGCAGGCGGCGAAACCAGCCTCCCCGCCCGGGAGGGCAAAAATCAACCAAAAGGACACCGCTTATGCGCAATATTGCCCTGAGATTAAAATATGACGGCTCCGCCTACCACGGCTGGCAGGTGCAGAAAACAGACGTTTCCGTTGCGGAAACGCTGGATAAGGCGCTGACGAAGGTCTGCGGCCATCCGGTCAGAACCGTGGGCTGCGGACGGACGGATGCGGGCGTTCACGCCCTGCGCTACTGCGCAAACTTTCGGACGGACTGCGCCATTCCCGCCGACCGGGTGCCGCTCGCGGTGAACGCGCGTCTGCCGGGCGACATTGCCGTGGTGGACGCCGTTGATGCGCCGGAGGACTTTAACGCCATCGGTTCCTGCATCAAAAAGGAATATGTCTACAAAATCCTGAACAGTTCCATCCGCGACCCGTTTCTGGATAAGCGCGTGTGCTTTTATCCTCCGCGGCTGGACTTTGACCGCCTTGCGGCGGCGGGACACGCCTTTGAGGGGACGCACGATTTCCGCGCGGTGCGCTCTGTCGGGACGGAGACAAAGACCACGGTGCGGACGGTCTACTGGTGCCGCACGGAAAAAGAGGGCGACCTCATCAGCATCTATGTCTGCGCAAACGGATTTCTTTATAATATGGTGCGCGCGATCGTCGGAACGATGGTGTATGCGGCATACGGCAAGCTGGAGCCGGAGGAAATCCCGCATCTGCTTGCGGTAGGCGACCGCCGTCTGACCGGACCGACCATGCCCCCGCAGGGGCTTTATATGAACCGCATCTGGTATGACGGCGCGGTCGGGGACATGATGGCGAAGTGATACATTTGACAGGTATATTTGTTCACAAATCTGCGATATAATGGTGAAGGCATGGACGATACAAAGCCTGTTCCCGAAAGGGAAAATCGACCGAAACAACCAAAAAATCCGAAAAAACAGAGAAGTACCGTCGTGAAGCGCATTCTTGCCGCGATTCTGACGGTGCTGCTCATCATCCTTGCCGCGCTGGTGTTTCTGTTCCGCGACGAACTGACGGGCGAGAGTATCCGCCGCCGCTTCGGCCAGACCCGGGTACAGACGGAAACGCGCGAGGCGTTTACCTACGAAACGGGCGCGGAGCAGGTGTTTGCTCCCGTGGGGGACGGCGTTGCCGTTGCAAGCAGCTCCTCCGTTCAGCTTCTGGACGCCGGCGGCGAAACGGTGTTTAAGCAGGTGGTGTCCTACGATCTGCCGGCGGTGTTCGGCACGGGCGACAGGGCGCTGTTCTGCGATCTCGGCGGAACCGGCTGCGTGCTTGCGCGGCTGGACGGCGAAAGCATTTCCGTTACGCCGGCGGGCGAGATCCTGACCGCATCCGTCAACGACAACGGCTGGCCCGTTCTGGTCACGGCGGAAGCGGGCTACAAGGGCCGCGTCAGCGTGTATAACAGCGACTGCGAACTGCAGTATGAGTGGTGGTCCGGCAGTGGCTATGTTCTGCGCGCCGTGCTTTCTCCCGATAATCGCACCCTTGCGGTGCTCAGCGTGGAGAAGGATTGCGGAAAGCTCCGCTTTTTCCCGCTGGACAGCACGGAGGCGCGCGCGGAGCTGACCTTCCCCGAAACGCTGTATTACGATCTGTATTTTATGGGCGATACTGCCTGCATCGTCGGAGAGGACGGGCTGCTGTTTCTGTCCGATACCGGGGAAAAGCGCGGGGAATACAGCGCCGGGGACAGCTTCCTTCTGGATTACAGCTTCGGCAGCCAGAGCTTTGCCGTTGTGTTTGTCAGCAGCTACCGCAGCGGTGCGGGCGGGATGCTCGTTACGCTGGATAACCGCGGCCGCGTCCTCGGTCAGACGTCGCTTGACCGCGACATCAGCTCGCTTTGCGCCTGCGGCAAACAGCTCCTGGTGATGACCGGCGGCGGACTTTATCTGTACGATCAGGCGCTGGTACAGCAGTTTGCGAACGAAACGCTCATTACGGCGAAAAAGGCGATCCTGCGTCCGGGCGGCGATATCCTGCTGCTGTCCGCTTACTCTGCGGAACGCTTCAAATTCTGATTGACCGGCTGCATCCGCACCCGGCAGCAGTCCGCACGGCGGGCGGAAAAAACCGGACTGCGTACCGTGCTGAAGGAGGAATAAAATGAAGGCAATCATTGATCTGGTACTTCTGGGGATCCTGATCATCTGCACATGGAACGGCTATAAAAAGGGCCTGATTATGGGAATCGGCAGTATTATTTGCATCATTGTTTCGATCTACGGTGCAAATCTTCTTGCAAACACCTTTTCCTATGACGTTGTGCCGGCGCTGCGTCCCTTTGCAACGGGCTACATAGAAAGCACGATCGGCAGCCGCGATTCCGCGGTGACGAAGCGCATGGGCTGGGAGAATTACAGCTACTCCGTTGAGGATCTGCTGTCCCAGTATCCGGAGCGCAGGACGGAATACTGCACCGAATGCTACAAGGAGCTCGGCATTGACACGGCAACGGCGGAGAGCATGGCAAAGAAGGCCGTGACCTACGCCGAGGAGAGCGGCGGCACCATTCACGCCGCCATCGGGCAGACGCTGTGCGAAACGATCAGCTTTGCCGGCTGCTTCCTGCTGGCGTTTCTGCTCATTATCATCATCCTGACGGTGATCGGAAACCTGCCGAACCTGAGCTTTAAGCTGCCGCGGCTGGATCTGCTGAACGATATTTCCGGCGCAGTGCTGGGACTCATGACCGGTCTGGCTTTCTGCCTCGTTCTGGTATGGGCGCTGAAGTTTACGGGTATGATAATCGGAAAAGAAACGCTGACCTCCACAGTGCTCGGCCGCTGGATGATGAACAGCCGGATTCTGCTGAAGTATTTGGGGATTTGACGGGAGATA
>JAZQNZ010000037.1:0-3638 GCA_045627665.1 Oscillospiraceae bacterium | reverse complement strand
CCCGGCGGCAGAAGATCCCGGAAACAAGCGCAGAAAAAGTATATGACATTGCATAGAATGCCGCCGTGCCGGAAGAAACGTCCATTGCAACGCCGAGCACGATCCCGGCTGCCGCCCCGCAGAGGGGGCCTGCACGCAGTGCAGACATCTGCACGAGCGCAATCGCAAACACCCTCCCGAGCGAAAAAAAGCCGGATATCTGAGCACGCGTCAGCGCCATGAGCACGCAGGCAAAAAGAATGATCAGCGAAACACCGTGTCGCAGCTCCCCTGCCTCCGTCGTATACTCCTCACGCGAAAGCGCTTCCCGGAAAAAGTATGTACAACCGAAAGAAAGGAGCGTTTCCGAGATGATCGGGAAAACGGAAATCGCACCGCCGGATGTATATGCACCGAGAAATCCCGTCAGGAGCGAAAAAAAGGCCGCAACAGACGGCATAAAAAATGAGCGGCGATAGATCTTCAGGTCTTGGAAAATATATCCGGCCGTATAGATCAGTATAACGGCAGCAACATACTGCATCCCCGTGTCAAAGCGAAACACCGTAAGATAGCCGAAGGACGCGCCCAGCGCACACATCAGCCCCGCAATTCCCCCACCGGCTTGCGCCGCCGCCGCAATACCGAACGGCCCGCAGCCGTCAAACAGCGGAACGGCAGCCAGCAGCATTCCCAGAATGAAATTGAGCATCCAACTCAGCATGAGCGAGAACTGCGGCTGTGTTTCCGCCAGGGTGCCCCCGGCGAGTTGCTTTCTGAATTCGCGGAACTTCGTTTTGACTTTCACCTTGATGGCCTCCCATAAAAGCAGTTTACATAAATTATAGTAATTGCATTATGGGAAACCTGTCATACTCTGCTGTTGATATTTATGACTTTTCCGATGGAAATGACGGGAAATCAAGAAGGAAAATGCAGCCGAATATAAAAACATCCGCAGCAAAATCTGCTGCGGATGTGATGAATCATATTTTCTGCCGGTTTATGCCTTGCCGTTGCAGCCGAGGACATTGATCAGCTTGTGAGCAACCATGTCCTTGATCGCAGCGCGTGCGGGCTTGAGGTACTGGCGGGGATCGAAATGGTCGGGATGCTCGCCGAAGTACTGGCGGACGCAAGCGGTCATTGCAAGACGGAGGTCGGAGTCGATATTGATCTTGCAGACGGACATGGTAGCGGCCTTGCGGAGCTGCTCCTCGGGGATGCCGACAGCGTCAGGCATCTTGCCGCCGTTTTCATTGATGACCTTCACGAACTCCTGCGGAACGCTGGAGGAACCGTGCAGAACGATCGGGAACCCGGGCAGACGCTTCGAAACCTCTTCCAGAACGTCGAAGCGGAGAGGAGGCGGAACCAGAATGCCCTTCTCGTTGCGGGTGCACTGTGCGGGGGTGAACTTATATGCGCCGTGGCTGGTTCCTATGGCGATTGCAAGGCTGTCGCAGCCGGTTCTGGAAACGAACTCTTCCACCTCTTCGGGACGGGTGTAGGAGGAGTCCTCCGCCTTGACATTGTCCTCATCCTCAACGCCGGCGAGAGTGCCGAGCTCGGCTTCGACGACAACGCCGAGGACGTGCGCATATTCAACGACCTGCTTGGTGATGGCGATATTCTCCTCAAACGGCTTGGAGGAAGCGTCGATCATAACGGAGGTGAAGCCGCCGTCGATGCAGCTTTTGCAGAGCTCAAAGCTGTCGCCGTGGTCAAGATGGACGCAGATCGGCAGATCGAAGCCGGCGGACTGCTCAGCGTCCTCAACGGCTGCCTCGATGAGCTTCATAAGGTAAACATGCTTGGCGTAGCTGCGGGCTCCCTTGGAAACCTGAAGGATCAGCGGTGCACGCTGCTCGATCGCGGCTTCGGTGATGCCCTGGATGATCTCCATGTTGTTGACATTGAAAGCGCCGATGGCGTAGCCGCCGTCGTAAGCCTTCTTGAACATTTCCTTGGAAGTTACGATTGCCATTGACAAACATCTCCTGTTGTAATAAAATCTAATGCAAACGTACGGACGTTTGCTACAAGTTACATTGCTATTGTAGCACCAGTTTCCGGAAATGAAAAGCATTATTTTGGCTGAAACGAAAATTTCTTGAAAATGTCCGGAAACGTGCCTGTTTATTCCCGAAATGATTATAAATTAATGTAATATACAGGAGGAGATTATTATGGAATCTGCAAAAGTTCTCAAAGGCGCATGCATCATCGGCCAGTCCGGCGGCCCCACCGCCGTGATCAACGCCAGCGCATACGGCGCCATTCGCGCCGGTCTGGATGCCGACTGCATCACAAAGGTCTATGGTGCCGCTCACGGCATCAAGGGTGTTTTAGATGATAAGCTTTATGTGATGGACGAGGAAGATCCCGCAGAGCTGAAATATCTGCTGAACACCCCCTCCTCCGAGCTTGGCTCCTGCCGCTATAAAATGAAGGACCCAGATGTTGACGACACCGACTACAAGCGGATCCTTGAGATATTCAAGAAATATGACGTACGTTACTTCTTCTATAACGGCGGCAACGATTCCATGGACACCTGCAACAAGATCTCCAAGTACTGCCAGCGCGTCGGCTATGACTGCCGCGTCATGGGTATTCCCAAGACTATCGACAACGACCTGTTCGGCACCGACCACTGCCCCGGCTTCGCCAGTGCTGCAAAGTATATCGCAACAAGCTGCATGGAGATTTCCAAGGACTCTACCGTTTACGATACTGCCCAGATCACCGTTGTGGAGATCATGGGCCGTCACGCAGGCTGGCTGGCCGGTTCTGCGGCGCTGGCTACCGCGTTCGGCGCAGGTCCCGACCTCGTCTATCTTCCTGAGGTTGACTTCGACATGGAAAAGTTCTTTACCGATGTTGACAAGATCTATGCAGAACAGAACAAGGTGCTCATTGCGGTATCCGAGGGCATCCACTATGCTGACGGCACCTTTGTCTCCGAGGCGGAAACCAGTGCAACGGACGGTTTTGGTCATGCGCAGCTCGGCGGTCTTGCCGTCAAGCTCGCCGAGGCGCTGAAACAGCGCACCGGCGCAAAGGTTCGCGGCATTGAGCTGAGCCTGCTTCAGCGCTGCGGCTCTCACCTCGCCTCCGCGACCGACCTGGCGGAAGCGGAGCTGGCCGGACGTACCGCGGTGGAAGCTGCCGTATCCGGCAAGACGGACTTCATGGTTGCGTTTAAGTGCGACAGAACCGGCGGGAAATATACCTGCGAAACCGAGCTTCTTCCCCTGTCCGAGGTTGCAAACTATGAGAAGAAGGTTCCGCTGGCGTGGATCAACGCCGACCGTAACGGCGTTACGCAGGAATTCATCGATTACGCTCTGCCGCTCATTCAGGGTGCGCCCGAGCGTCCGACCGAGTGTTCTCTCCCCCGCTACGCAAAGCTGAAAAAGGTGCTGGCAAAGTAAAGATGATTTACAGAAAACACGCAGAGGCTTACGCCCTTGCGTGTTTTTTACTGTTTCTTACCGTTACTTTTCGCTATTACTTTTCGCTGTTACTTTTTATCGAACGACGGGTTGATGACATATACGTTCTTCTGATCCATCTTTTCCGTTGCCAGCCGCAGTGCCTCACCAAAGCGCTGGAAATGGACGACCTCACGCTCCCGCAGGAAGCGGATGACGTTG
>JAZQNZ010000036.1:0-3764 GCA_045627665.1 Oscillospiraceae bacterium | reverse complement strand
ACCACAAACCCGGCGCGGTTTTAAAGCGCCCCGCACATTTTTTCGCAGATTCCGCCCGGTGAAATGATTGCGTTTTGGTTTTCGGCACAAGTCGGAGGCCAAGCGGTCTTAGGAAGACAAGCAACTATTGCAACTCCTTGGCTCACAGAACGACATGGCTACGATCCGACTTACCACAAACCCGGCGCGGTTTTAAAGCGCCCCGCACATTTTTTCGCAGATTCCGCCCGGTGAAATGATTGCGTTTTGGTTTTCGGCACGATATACTGAAAAGCAGTGAATTGTGTCTGAATGAGGTGAATCAATGCTGAAGGTTTTTCTGACCGAGGACGAGAGCGTTGTCCGCGAGGGATTGCGGGACAGTATTCCCTGGAACGACTGCGGATTTCAGTTTGCCGGCGAAGCGACGGACGGCGAAATGGCGCTGCCGCAGCTCCGGGAGATCCGTCCCGACGTTCTGATCACGGACATCAAAATGCCTTTTATGGACGGTCTGGAGCTCAGCCGCATCGTCAGCCGGGAAATGCCGGACACGCACATCATCATCCTCAGCGGCTACGACGATTTTGAATACGCGCGGCAGGCCATCGAGCTGCGTGTTGACCAGTATCTGCTCAAGCCCATCATGAAAGCGGACATGGTCGCAGCGCTGGAACGGACGCGCCGCCATATTGAGGAATCGCGCGAGCAGAAAAGCTATGCGCAGAAGTATGCGCAGGAGGCGCAGGAGAACGCCCGCAACGCTTTCTTTGAAAAGCTCGTCAACGGCGCGCTGCCGTATGCGGAGCTGAAATGCGAAGCGGAAGCGCTGGGGATCGACCTCCGGGCCGACGGCTACGCGCTTGTCCTGTTCACGCTCCAGCCCCAAACCGCCGCGTCGTCCTATTCCGAGCCGATGGACACACTGCAAAGCGAGCTGCTCCGCCGTCTTGCGCAGGAAGAACGCCGATACTTGTTCCGCACCGGCATATTCAGCCATGCCGTTCTCATAAAAGGCGAGCCGAACCGTCTCGAATCACTCGCAGAGCAATGCCTGGACGTGATCCGCTCCGTCTGCGGCAGCGCAGGATTCCCGCTACTGTGGTATGCTGCGGCAGCCCGCCCGGTGTTCAGTCTTTCCGTGCTGCCGCAGTCCTTTGCGGAGGCGGGACGCCTGCTCGCCCACCGTCATCTGATGCCCGAAACGCACATCCTCACGGAAGAGGCCGTGCGCCGGCATATGAATGAAGTGCCCCAGAGCATCGACACACCGGATGTGGACAGCCTCGACCCGCTCATCATCCGCAATTTTCTGAAGACCGGTCTCTCCGGCGAGGTGGATTCCTTCGTCGCCGAATATGCCGACGTTCTGCATACGGCGGCGGGAAATGCGCCGTTCCGTTACTACCTGCTCCTGACCGTCCGCATCAACACGGCGCTCGTCCTGCAGGAGCTCGGTGCGGACAAGGACGCTTTTCTGAACGCACTCGCTCCGCTGGAGCCGGATACTTCCCCTGCGGAGGTTCGTGACCGTATCCGTGATATGTTGCGCATCGCCGTTTATATGCGCGACGAGCTTTCACAGAAGCAGACCGGCGACCTTGCCGACCGCGCTCTCGCCTATGTTGACGAGCATTTTGCCGACGAAAATATCTCGCTGAACACGCTCGCCAGAGCCATCAACGTCAGTGCGAACTATCTCAGCGCCGTGTTCAGTCAGCGCGCGGGGCAGTCCTTTGTGGAATACCTCACGCAAAAGCGCATGGAAAAGGCGCGCCAGCTTCTGCGTAACAGCAATATGCGCTCCGGTGAGATCGCCACCGCCGTCGGGTACAGGGACCCGCGCTATTTCAGTTTTGTATTCAAAAAGCTGCAGGGCTGCACGCCGAAGGAATATCGTGCCGGAGAAACAGACCAATGAAGAAAAATCCCTTACCGAATCGTCAGCGGACCATCGAGAGCAAGCTCTCGCGCATGACAATGTGGATGATTGCGCCGATGTGTGTGCTTGCCGCGTTTCTGCTGCTGTTTTTTGTCCAGTTCAGCATCCAGAATTCCAAAGCAAGCCGCAATATCACGCTTGCCTCCACCTTCAACCAGAATTTCAAGGACGAGGTTGACCTCAAGATGTACTATTTCGTCACCGGCAGCAGCGACGTTCTGCCGCTGGACGAGGTGGAAACCGCGGAAAACCTTGCCGTGATGCTGCGCGAAGGCACAAAAAACCACGAAAGCCGCAAGGCCATCGAAAACGTGCTGAATCTCTGCGGCAACCTGAGCGACTGCATTCGGGAGATCGAGCGCACCGAAGGCTACGACGCGCGCATAAGCCAGTTGGAATCAAACATCTACATCATCACGCAGCTCATAGAGCGCTACGTCTATACATATCTATATTATGAGGCAGGCGAAATGGCGGCGCTGGAGGCGCGGCTTCAGACATGGATGATCGTGGATCTCGCCGCGGCGATCCTGCTGGTCGTTCTGCTGGTCATTCTGCTCACCGTGAACACTTCGCGGCTCGCGCGCAGCATCACGGAGCCGATCGACGCGCTGTACGGCCGCGTCAGTGAGATCGGCCGCGGCAATCTCTCCGCGCAGCCGCCCGTAGAAGCGGATGACGACAAGCTGCAGACGCTCAGCGTCGGGATCGAGCAGATGGTAAGCAAGCTCAGCGCCCAGATGGCGCTGAATGAGCGGGAACAGAAAAAGCTGCGGGAAACGGAGCTGGCGCTGCTGCAGGCGCAGATCAATCCGCATTTTCTTTACAACACGCTCGACACCATCATCTGGCTGATCGAGACGGGGAAAAACGAACAGGCGCAGGAGATGGTCTCCAGCCTGTCCACCTATTTCCGCTCCTTTCTCAGCAACGGCAAGGATATCATCTCCCTGCGCGAGGAAGCGCAGCACGTCCGCAGCTATCTGGAGATCCAGCAGGTGCGCTACAAGGACATTCTCAGCTACGAGATTTCCATCGACTCCACGCTGGACGGCTGCCGTATCCCGAAAATGACCCTGCAGCCGCTGGTGGAAAACGCGATCTACCACGGCATCAAGCCGAAGCGCGGCGGCGGTCATATCTCAGTCACCGCCACGGAAAGTGAGGGCTTTGCCTGCATCCGCGTGCAGGACACCGGCGCCGGTCTGCCGCCCGATAAGCTTGCGTCGATCCGCGCCTCCCTGCAGGAGGACGCCTCCGGCTTCGGTCTTGTCGCGGCATACAAGCGTCTGCGCCTGATGTACGGCGAGCAGTGCATCTTTACCATTGACAGTCTCCCGGGCGAGGGGATGACAATCGCCATCTCGATCCCGCTCGGCGAATCAGCGGAGGGATAAACCATGAAACGAACGATCACGCGCCTGTCACTTCTTTTTCTCTCCTGCGCGCTTCTGCTCCTGTTTTCCGGCTGCGGCGCTCCCGCAGAAGACGCGGAGGCGGAAAAAGACCTGATCGTGGTCGGCTTTTCCCAGCTCGGCTCGGAATCCGACTGGCGGATTGCCAACACGCAGTCCATGCTGGATGCGCTCTCCGAGGAAAACGGCTTTGATCTGATCTTCGACAATGCCAAGCAGAAGCAGGAAAACCAATTCCTCGCCATCCGGAACTTCATCCAGCAGGGTGTGGACTATATTGTGCTCGCGCCCATTGAGGAAACGGGCTGGGACAGCGTTCTGCAGGAGGCAAAGGCCGCCGGTCTGCCTGTCATCATCGTGGACCGGCAGGTGCAGGTCGAGGACGATTCGCTCTATATCAGTTGGGTCGGCTCGGACTTTCTGAAGGA
>JAZQNZ010000035.1:0-2592 GCA_045627665.1 Oscillospiraceae bacterium | reverse complement strand
AGCGTCACATAGGCCGTGCAGTCGTCCAGCCGCCAGTCGCCCCGCGCTTTGCAGGCGTTCTCGATCGCCTCCATCTCCGCATGACCGGAAACGCAGCGCGACGCCTCGCGGCGGTTGCGGCCCTCCGCAATGATCCGCCCCGCTCCGTCCGCGATGACGCAGCCGACCGGCACCTCTCCCTCGGCCGCAGCCTCCGCCGCCAGCGCAAGGGCGCGATGCATATATTCCTCCGTCTCCAAGATCCGATTCACCTCCGTAACAGAATGCAATCACTTTTATTTTACCGCACCGCGCCCGTTTGGTCAATGCCGCGCGGCGCAGCCACAGGAAAAAGCAGCCACAGGAAAAAGGCTCCTGCACAGGAAACTGTGCAGGAGCCTTTCGCAAAGTGGGAAAAATGGGAAATAGAAATAAAAGAGAGGATAGAAATCGGCAAAATAATTTATCTTCCGAAGGGATTCACGCCGAAGAACTCATTGAAGAAATCAAAATAGCTTCCGTAGCTGCGGTTGGGATCCTGCTGCTGTTGCTGCTGTTGAGTCTCCGCCTCGGCTGCGGCCTCCGACTCCAGCGCCTCGGGCGTTTCCTCGTCAAAAACAACGGTCAGCTCGACATATTCGCCGCCGCGGTAAACCTTCAGCACTGCGCTGTCGCCCGCACGATAGTCCCGCTTGGCGGCGTTCAGCTCATCCAGGGAAGCGACGGATTTTCCGTCAACGGCAACAATAATATCGCTCTCACGCAGCCCCGCCTTCTCCGCGCAGCTTCCCTCCGTAACGGTGCCGACGATCGCGCCCTCCACAAGGCCGTAATACTGTGCCGCAGAAGCTGTGACGGTGCCGGCGGTGATGCCGAGATACGCCTTGCCGCGGACATAGCCGTCGGTGATCAGATCGTTTGCGATCTTGATCGCGTCATTGATGGGAATGGCAAAGCCGAGGGACTCCACGCCGGTCTGGGAATACTTCGCCGTTGCGATGCCGATGACCTCGCCGCGGGTATTGTAAACCGGGCCGCCGGAGTTGCCGGAGTTGATGGCGGCGCTGATCTGGAACATATTGACGCTCTTGTAGGACTGCGTCGCGTTGTCATAGGAACGGATCTCGCGGTCCAGTGCGCTCACCATGCCGTCCGTCATGGTGTACTGCAGCTCACCGAGCGGGTTGCCCACGGGATAGACCATCTCGCCGACCTGCATGGCGTCGCTGTCGCCGATCGTGGCGGCGCTCAGTCCTTCGGCCTCGATCTTCAAAACGGCAACGTCGTTATCCTCCTCAAAGCCGATCACGGCGGCAACGTACTCGTCGCCTGCATAGTTCAGCACCTTGACTTCATAGCCGCCCTTGACCGCGTTCTCGATGACGTGGTAGTTGGTGAGGACGTAGCCGTTCTCGCTGATGATGAAGCCGGAGCCGCTGACGGCGCTGGAGGAGGTGTAGCCCCAGAAGTTGGTATAGGTGATCTCGGTCGTCACGCCGACAACCTGATTGAGCGCGAGGTTATAGTAGATCTCGGTCGGCGTCAGCTCATCGCCTGCGGCGACCACCGCCGTCGTGACCGGTGAGGCGGCCGGAGCCGCAACGGTGATCACGGTATCGTTCGCGGCAGCTTCCTCCGAAAGCATCTTTTTCACATAGTTCATGCCGAGTGCGCCGGCTGCAAGCCCGCCCAGAAGGGCGCAGACAACGCACAGCGCAACGACTGCAGCGGCAGGCATACCGCGGCGGGGCTGCTTTTCCTTTTTCGGCTTCTTTTCCGGCGCCGGGGGCGCACAGTGATAGCTGCGCGGCACCGCCGAGGCGGATGCCGACGGGACATAGCCCGCATCGGAATAGGCACTGCGCTCCGTTTCCGGGCGGACATAACGTTCACTGTCGTCCGCGCGCGGCGTCGGGGGCGTATATGCCGGAGCGGGCGGGACCGGCGCTGCGGGCGCTTCCTCAGGCTGCGCGGCTGCGGGCGCCGCCGTTTCCGGCTGTGTGCCGTCCTGCACGGGGGCGGCGTCGGTTTCGGTTATCTGGTCCTGTTCCGGATCAGAGCTCTCTCTCCCGGTTTCGGGCGAAAGCTCGTCGTTTTCGTAATCTTCCATCGAAGATCTCCTCCTTTTTCGTTCCGGATGTCCACTATCATAATGCCCATATATGAAAAAAGCATGAACAAACCGCGAAAAGTTTTTAAATTGCGTGCATTTCTGTCCTGCGCACGAGAAAAGATGCCGTCCTTGCCGGGACGGCATCTTTTGAGACTGTCAGAGAACCTGTACGCAGCAGTGCAACGGGAAGGAAGAAAGCGTGAAAGAAACCCAGGAAGGGTGTCTTTCACGTTAAATCCTGAGATTTTCAAAACAATGTCCACGTTTTGAAAATCTTTTCAGCGGAGCAAAAAGACTTTTTTGCCCCGCTGAAAAGATGCCGCCCCGGTCGGGACGGCATCTTTTTGATTCTTGTCAGAGTGCGCGGGAAGAATTACTTCTGCTCCGCCTTCTTGCCGCCGAGCAGGGCGATGACGAAGAAGATGACCAGCAGCACCAGCGCGATGATGTAGCCGACGGTGGCATTGCCGAAGAAGTCCGCGATGGAGCCGGCAAAGATG
>JAZQNZ010000034.1:0-6596 GCA_045627665.1 Oscillospiraceae bacterium | reverse complement strand
CGCGGAGATCGCGGACATCGCCGCCGCCGGCGTGAAGCTGGAAAACAACGTCAAAATCGGGAAAGATGTTTCCTTTGCCGACTATAAGGCAAAGTTCGACGCGGTCATCATCGCCATCGGCGCATGGCGCAGCACGCCGCTGGGCTGCCCGGGCGAGGATGCCGCGGGCGTTTACGGCGGCATCGACTTCCTGCGCTCCGTCGCACTGCACGATCCGATGCCCGTGGGCAAAAACGTTGCCATCGTGGGCGGGGGCAACACCGCCATGGACGCCTGCCGCACGGCGGTGCGCCTCGGCGCGGAGAATGTTTACGTCATCTACCGCCGTACTCAGAAGGAAATGCCCGCTGCCGCCGATGAGATCGAAGAGGCGATCGAGGAGGGCGTCACCTTCAAGTTCCTCACCAACCCCGCCGAGATCCTCAGCGAGAACGGGAAAGTGAAGCAGATCAGGCTGCAGGTCATGGCCCTCGGCGAGCCTGACGCCTCCGGCCGCCGCAGCCCGGTAGCCGTGGAGGGCAAGTTGGAGTATCTGGACGTGGATGCGGTCATCGCCGCCATCGGCCAGAAGGTCGATCCCGCCGGCTTCGACGTGGCGCTCAATCAGCGCGGCATCATCGCCGCCGGCGAGGATACGTTCCTTACCGACGCCGAGGGCGTGTTCGCCGTGGGCGACGCCACAAACAAGGGCGCAGACATCGCCATCGCCGCCATCGGCGAGGGCGGCAGAGCCGCCGACGTGGTGGATTCCTACCTGAAAGGCAACATCGTCCCTGTGCGCGCTCCTTTTGTCAGCAAGCGCCATGTCACCGAGGCGGACTTCGTCGACCGCGAGCGCAAGCCGCGCCTGAATCTCACGAACCGTCCGGCGGAGGAAAGAAAGCATGACTTTGCCCCGATCAGCAGCGGCTTTACCGCGGAGGAGGCCATGAAGGAAGCTTCCCGTTGCTTAGAGTGCGGCTGCCACGATTACCACGACTGCGCGCTGATTCACCATGCAAATCTCTATGAGATCCACCCGAAGCGCTTTGCCGGCGCCAAGCGTCAGAGCGGCAGCGAGAAGAAGCTGGTCGTCATCGAGCGCAACGAGGGCAAGTGCATTCTCTGCGGCCTCTGCGTCCGTGTCTGCGACGAGGTGGCAAAGCAGGGACTGCTGGGTCTGGTGGGCCGCGGCTTCGGCACGGTCATCAAGCCGGAATTCCGCGACAGCGACGCCATCCGTGTCTGCGCGACCTGCCATAAGTGCGCGCAAAGCTGCCCCACCGGCGCGCTGAAAATTCTGGACAGGTAAGCAGCCGGGCATATCCCGCATAGTCTGCACAGCCTTTGCACATACAGCACAAAAAGTCCTGTATTGGCATGATACTTATTCGGATGTTGAAGCGACACTTATTCAGAATATCAATCAATAATACCAAATTGAAAAGCAGTCATTTTGCGGCGAAAGGGCATTCCCGGCGCGGATATGCCGCATGACAACGGGATGGGGGTGAGTGATAGTACTATGGTGCTTGCAATTTCTGCGGTCTCAAGCCTGATCGTGCTGGCAGGATTCATGTACGGTGCGGTTCACTTGCTGAACAGAAAAAAACCGCTGTTTCTGAAGCTGCTGGTATGCTCCACGGGATGTTATGCGCTTGAGACGTTGTCCAATTTTGTCAATGAACTGACCGGCGGATTCGATTATGCGATTACGCTGGGTTATCTGGGCTTTTTTGGCGCGCTGCTGTTTTTGCTGTCCGCCAACTACGGTGCTTTGGATCGGCTCGTGGATGACGGTCACCCTGTGAAATATCATCTCATCGCGGCTTTTGCACCGATAATCAGCGGCATGATGCTGATACGCATTTTCTTCGGCGCCAAAGTATTTGGTGCTGCGGCCGCGGTCGTGACACTGCTGATCATGTTTCCTGTTGTACCGGCATCGTTTTTCTCCTGTAAGCATCTGATCTTGCCTGAAGATCCGATCGGCTTGCTGAAGGTAAATCGGCTCAGCAATCTGTGCGCATTGGTGTTTTACGCATCCAATTTGCTGTCGGCGTTGGCGATGATAAAAACCTCTGAAACGGCGTCAATGTGTTTTTCATTGATTGCCGCTGTTGCCTCTGCGGGGATTTCCGCGTTTGCGGTGCGAGGTGAAAGAAGATGGAAGATTTAAGCGTGCTTTTATTGATCAGTATCGCCGTACCGCTGAGCGCCATGCTGTTTGTATTCAAAAGCGATTCCCGCACATCGCTGCTTTTCCTGCTGACGGGGATGCTGGTGTGCTTGTTTGCCGGTCAGGTCAACACGGTGCTGCTGAACCTGATGCCCGACATGACCGTGAATTTTTTCGTGGTCAATATTTCGCCGCTGGTGGAGGAACTGTGCAAAGCAATTCCGCTTTTCCTATATGTTTATTTTATGAGACCGCGTCGGCAGCTCATTTTGCAGTGCGCAGTGGCGATCGGCGTGGGGTTTGCCGTTCTGGAAAACGCTGTAGTCTTTGCAAAAATGATGGGTTCTCTTTCGCTGATGACAGCGCTGATTCGCGGTTTTGGCAGCGGACTGATGCACGCGATTTCAACACTTTGGATCGGCTATGGCATTATTCTGATTTATCTGAACCGCAAGCTGTTTTACACAGGCTCGATTGCCGTACTGATTGTAGCGTCCATTTTCCATTCAATTTATAACGCCTTGATTCAGTCGTCCTATGAACTGGTGGGGCTGATCCTTCCTACTGCGACCTTTATTCCGCTGCTGGAAATGTTGATTCGAAAAAAACGAGGCGACAAAAAACATATCAAATGTGAGGAAAGACAATGAAAAAGTGTTTTAAGATGGTAATCATGGTTGCTTTGGCTGCGGCACTCCTTGTTTCCTGTACGATCAGCGGTTTCTGCCGTGAACTGATCGGCCCAAAACTGATACGCGGGAATAACTGGATGAGTGAGGTCCCGAACAACGCCTATCTGAATGCACTGAATATTCCGGGCACCCATGATTCCGGCATGAGCAATACCAGTGTCGGCGTCGGAATGTTTGCGCAGACGCAGAGCCTGACCATCGCACAGCAGTTGGAAGCCGGCGCCCGGATTTTCGATATCCGGCTGAGATACGGCGGCGATGATGAAAACTACATCTGCCACGGGGAGGGCATTTTTAACTGCGACGGATATAAGCCGGACGACAGTCATTACACTTATTGGGATGTTTTGAAAGAGATGGCGGATTTCCTGATTGCCAATCCATCGGAGACCGTCCTGTTTTTTGTCCGGGACGAGGATCCCGGCAGCGATGAAAAAGATGACTATGATTACAATCATGCTCTGGCTACCGCCGAAGCAAAGCTCGAAGAGTACTGGAAAGATTCCGCGGAGCATGAATTCATCAGATATTCACGCAAAGCTGTGCCGGAATACACGATGGGTGAAGTCCGCGGCGATATCATTCGTTTCCCGGATGGGGTGGGCTTCGGCGATTTGATGAATGAGCGACTTTACGACAATTACGAATATTCCTATGTGGACAAGTGGAACAATCTGAAGCCGTATTTTGATTCTGCTCCCGACCAGAATCTGACAGAAAGCAAGAGGGGGATCGGCAGCGATTTCCGCGCTGCATATACCTCCTGTACCGGGCAGAAGACCTATGACGAAGACGGCAACACGGTCATGAACAATTTGGGCATCACTTACAGTAAGATCCTGCCCACCGGTGGTCAGGAAGCGGAGAAGCTGAATCCGCTTCTGCTAAAGTATCCCTTTGAAAACGGCGCCTATTACGGATGGATCGGCATGGATTATCTGACCTCCGATCTGGCGCAGATGATTTACGGTACCAACAATTACAACGGCGTAAGAGAGCATATTATTCCGGAGAAGACCTACATCAAGGATATTACCGCTTTCTGCGACGACGACTATGACGATGCGGTGGAAGCCTGCTACGAAAGCGGGTACACGCCGCTGAAAGGAACAAAATCGAATGGGAAGACCTTCCTGAATGTCAACCCGGACGGAGATCCCATCATCATCGGTTACACCCTGACCACAGATCCCAACGGGGCTATTACGGACATCGTGGGACGATATGATGACAATGAGCCGGGAAGCTATAAAAAGGTGCTCGTGCATGGCTCCCTGTTCAACTACTTTACCCGCTGGGCGGGCGGTGACAGCAAGGACACCTATCTCTTCGTTTCCCGGGACAACAATCATACACCGATTACGGAACTGATCCTGCTGGATCACGAAGAGGAAGGAATGACCATGGCTTCCTTTGATTTAGACGGTGATAAGCCGGTAGGCAGCAATCAGCCGTTTAATCTGCAGGCGGGGCTGAGCCGTTTCGTAGGGCTCGGCCTGATTCGGGACGATGCGCCGGGATATGCGACGATGTTCTCTGCGGGAAATATTATGACCATCGTGATCTGTCTGGCAATCCTGCTGGCTGCGGTTATTGTTCTGTTCCGGGCGAAAAAGATGCGTGACAGGCCGCAGACAAAGGACAGTAATTCCTGATTCCGTTTCCCGGATGGTCGCACTGATTGACGGGAAGCGGTTCATCAATCCGCCCGTTCATTTTACGCTAACCGGCGGATTGCCGCGTTGAATAAAAATGACCGCTGTAGTTGGAGATATACCCCCGACTACAGCGGTCGCTTTATACGCTGCCGTTTTCCGCTTACGCCCCTTCTTCGTTCTTCTGCATACGCTTTTGCCGCCTAGATCCGTTCTTCCGTCATGACTTTCTTTCCGGGCATAGAAATACTCCCTTCATGAGTAACAGTGCTTCATATTTCACTGTCCCTCATAAAGGGAGCATATCAATTCAATTCTCGGAAATCCGTGATTTCAGTGCGATATCAGGCAAGATTATGTCAACTCGTTATCATCTGACAGCGCACGGTAAACCGGGTGCGCCCGCCAATGGTACAGGTGAACAGGGTCAGATCCCAGTCGCCGGATTCCATTGCCTCAATCTCGGTCGGCAGAAGGATCTCCGTCTCAACGACCTCATAGAGAAATTCGTTTCCGTCCATATCCGTAAACCGGATCCGGCTTCCCGGGGACAGCTTCGTAAGCTGTCCGAAGTGGGTGTTATAGTTATGCGCTGCAATGATCAGATTGTTCTGGTAGGCAGTCCCCTCATAACGGCAGGGTGCAACACGCAGCGCCGGATAACTCCATTCCGAAATTACCGGCAGAGTAATGCCGATTTCCGGAATCTCCAGCGTTCCGATATAGTCCCAATCGTATATCTGCACTGCGGGCATTTCCATGTTTGGATTAAGTTCATAGTCCGGAATCACTGTTTCTCTGGTCTCATGCTCTCCCGCGCCGATGACGATATAGTCCTCAACCTCGGGGATCAGGGGAAGCAGTTGCTCCAAAACTTCATCCTTGGCGATGCCGCCCTGCTTCTGCAAATGCAGATTATATCCGACAAGTCCCGCAGCGCCGCCCCAAAGAAGCAAGCCGATCAGGATAAAAATCAAGCTTTTCTTATTCTTCATCGTTTACTTTTTTGTTCAAAACCACACCGATGGTCAGAAAGACGATGCCGGCCAGAGCCATAACGGGTACAGGCCACCAAAGGACGCCGGTCTGGGGCAGCGGTACCGGGTCGGGCGCAGCCAGTGCGACCGGGTCATCCTCGATCTCGGTCAAACAGGTGTTGGTAATCGTGAAGGTGATGCCTTCCTGCTCCACGACGGAGTAGTAGGAATCGACCGTTTGCTCCACCACCAGCCACTCGTACTTCATATCCAGATCTTTCCATGTAAAGCGCCAGTTGTTTGCAGCATTCAGGGTAACGGTGTCATACACCTGACCGTCGCGCAGGAGATCTACGCTGATTTCGTCGGGACGCAGTTCTTCATTGCCTTCATCATCCCAGATTTTTAAGACCCTGCGCTCCACGGTCACAGGAGTAGGCAAATCGTCAGAATAGTCATAATAGGAGGTGCTCTTGGGGACTGCGGTTACATCGTAGTTCCACTCGTTCGTTGCTTCGTCCAGACCGGGGAGACAGACTAAAAACGGATCCACGGAGTAAGTATAGCTGCCAATGCTGCGGCGCTCGCCCACGACAAGGTACAGACCGGGCTTCAAGTCATCCACGGTCAGCTTGCCGTTTTCGTCCGTTTTGCCGGAAGCGACGGGCTCGATCTGATCGCGCCGGGCATAGCCCTTCAGCGTGACGGCCAGCTCATTCCAGCCTTGAACATCAAGCTTTTTCGTGTCGGGGAGGTTGTAAGAGCGGAAGGGGTCCACGGGGTCAAAGGTGGCGTATTCGGTGCGCTCTGCCACCAGATACACGTTGAAGTCGGCGCCGGAAACGAAAGTGCTGTTATGGCGATATTCGATTGTCAGGGCAGTCCGGGAATCCGGGTCGATCGGTTCGACGGCAAGTGCTGCGGCGGAAAGGAGCGAAAGCAGGACGGTCAGGCACAGCAGCACGGTCGGAATTTTTCGTGTGAGTGTTCTCATAGACATCAGCCTCCGGTATCAGGCATGGTCGTTTTTCTTCTTTTTCGGTTTGAACAGCAGGAGAATCAACAGAAGGAGGAGTACGGGAAGTGCCAGAATGGGCGCCACTATGATGGGCTC
>JAZQNZ010000033.1:0-3001 GCA_045627665.1 Oscillospiraceae bacterium | reverse complement strand
CTGTCCCATATCAGCAATCTGGAAATCATGGGCACCAGCAAGTATATGGAGCTGGACTACACGACGCTGCGCAATCTGGAACTGACGCAGTCTCTCCGCACCGGGGAGAAAAAGGGCAGTCTCCTCTGGGTACTTGACCAGACAAAGACCCCGATGGTCGGCAGAATGCTCCGCACCTGGGTTGAGCGCCCGCTTCTGAATCCGACAACGATCCGCCGCAGACTCACGGCGGTGAACGAGCTATATTCCGACACGGTGCTCCGCGGTGAGCGCTTCGGGCGCGCTGCTTGCCTATATTGCCGAGACGCAGAAATTCGACCTTTCCCATATCAGCAGTCTTGACGTGATGAACGCCGGGCGCTGCATGGAGCTGGATTACACGACGCTCCGCAATCTGGAGCTGACGCAGGCTCTGCGCACCGGGGAGAAAAAGGGCAGCCTTTTATGGGTGCTCGATCAGACAAAGACGCCGATGGGCGGCAGAATGCTGCGCACCTGGGTGGAGCGGCCGCTGCTCAATCCGACGACGATCCGCCGCAGGCTCACGGCGGTGAACGAGCTATATTCCGACACGGTGCTGCGCGGTGAGCTGATGCTTCGGCTGCGCCGGATCAGCGATATGCGCCGGCTGGTCGGCCGCTGCGTTTACGGCACCGCCAACGGCAAGGACGTGAAGGCCCTCGGCGACGACTGCGCCGTTCTGCCGGAGCTGACGGCGCTGCTGGCGAACGCAAAGAGCAATATGCTCCGCGACATTGCGGGCATGGATACCCTCGGCGATATTGCCGACCTCGCCGCATCCGCGATCTGCGACGATCCCCCGTTCTCCGTCCGCGAGGCGGACATCCTGCGCGAGGGCTACAACGCCGAGGTGGACTATCTCCGCTCCGTCAAGAAAAACGGAAAACAGATGGTCATCGACCTCGAGGCGCGGGAGCGGGAAAAGACCGGCGTGAAGAAGCTCAAGGTCGGCTACAACAAGGTTTTCGGCTACTATATCGGGATATCCAACGCAGCGTGCGAATTTGAGCTGCCGCAGGAATACATCCGCAAGCAGACGCTCGTGAACGGCGAGCGCTACTTTACGCAGGAACTGAAGGAGCTGGAGGAAAACCTCCTCTCCGCCGGCGACAAGCTGGACAAGCTGGAGTTTGAGCTGTTCTCCGAGGTGCGGGAACAGGTGGCGGCGCAGGTGCGGCGCATTCAGGCCGCGGCGGACGCCGTTGCGGAGCTGGACTGCCTCTGCTCGCTGGCGGAGGTGGCGGTGAAAAACGGCTACTGTATGCCCGAAGTCGATCTCGGACGCGAAATGCGCATCGTTGAGGGGCGGCACCCCGTTGTGGAGGCGGCGCAGAAAAATGTGCGCTTCGTCCCGAACGACACATTTCTCAATGATACGAGCGACCTTGTCGCCATTGTCACCGGCCCGAACATGGCGGGTAAATCCACCTATATGCGCCAGACGGCGCTCATCACGCTGATGGCTCAAATGGGCAGCTTTGTCCCGGCGAAAAGCGCCAATATCGGCATCGTCGACCGCGTGTTCACCCGCATCGGCGCGAGCGACGACCTCGCCGCCGGGCAGTCCACCTTCATGGTGGAGATGAACGAGATGGCGAATATCCTCAAGTACGCCACCAACAAATCGCTGCTGATCCTTGACGAGATCGGACGCGGCACCAGCACCTATGACGGTATGGCGATCGCCCGCGCGGTGCTGGAGCACTGCGCCGACAGGCGCCGCCTCGGCGCGAGAACCATGTTTGCGACGCACTACCACGAATTAAGCGCGCTGGAGGGGAGCCTCCCCGGCGTTGTGAACTATAACATCACCGCAAAGAAGCAGGGCGGGAAGCTCATCTTCCTGCGCAGGATCGTGCGCGGCGCGGCGGACGACAGCTACGGCATCGAGGTGGCGAAGCTCGCCGGCGTGCCGGACGGCATCATCGTCCGGGCAAAGGCGCACCTCGGCGAGCTGGAGGCCGCGGGGGCGAATCTCGCGGTGGAAAAAGCGGCGCAGAGCGATCAGATCAGCCTTGCGGAGATCGGAACGGACGAAGTGAAGCAGCGGCTGCTGGCGCTGGATCTGAACGGCATGACGCCGCTGGAAGCCCTGACGGAACTGTATGAACTGAAGAAGAAAGTTGAAACATGAACAGATTACCCGCACCCCCCTTTGAAAACAAAATGACCCGCACGCAGACGATCCTGGGCTGGATCTGGCTGCCCATCCACATTTTCGTGCTGCCGCTGCTGCTCAATATCCTCAACAGCGTTCTGGATCGCCCGATGTCCGCCGGTGAGCTGAATCTGGTGTATTATCTGGTCAGCGACGCCGTTGTTCTTGCGGTGCTGCTGCGCTGGCTGCGGGTGAATTTCGACGTGCTGATGGACAGCTTCCGCAACTGCCTGCTGACGGTGTTTATGATGGTCATCGTCAACTACGCGATGAGCCTTTTCATGTCGCTGGTGCTGATGATGCTCGGTCTGCTGCAGGACAGCATGGACGCGGAGACCGTGCTGGCAATGCAGGGGCGGGAATACGCGGTCATGAAGGCCGCCGGCATCTTCCTCGCACCCGTCGCGGAGGAGGTGCTGTTCCGCGGCGTGGCGTTCGGCTCGCTGCAGAAGCGCAGCCGCCTGCTGGCCTATATCGTCTCCATCGTGCTGTTCAGCCTGTATCATGTCTGGCAGTTCGCGGTGCGCGCCGGCGAGCCGGTCTATCTGCTTGCGGCGCTGCAGTATATCCCCATTTCCTTTGTGCTGGCGTGGGCGTATGAGCGCAGCGGCAGCATCTGGACCACGATTTTCTTCCACATGGGCTACAATGCGTTTTCGTTTTATCTGATCGGTCAGCTCTGACCGAAATACCTGCAACGATGCTGCGAGGTGAGAAGATCTTGAGCGTATTCGATATTATCACGCTGTTCGGCGGACTTGCCATGTTCCTTTACGGTATGCGCCTGATGGGCGACAGCCTGAAGGAGGGATCGTCCGGGAC
>JAZQNZ010000032.1:0-4171 GCA_045627665.1 Oscillospiraceae bacterium | reverse complement strand
AACTGATACTCTTTTCTGATTAAAATGTTCATTTTAATCAGAGCTTTTGCAATGCCCAAGCGCGGTGTTGTCGCACGGTTGCCATTGCAAAAGTCGTCTCATGCAAAACCTACGCCGCTGCGGCGGCTATAAAAATGTTTTCAACATTTTTATAGGGTTTTATAATAAAAACATCGGAAACAGGCCCGCCTGTCCCGATATTTTTCTTCAAATCGGAAAAAATAGTGGAAATATGATACATTCAATGGTAGAATAACAGACGATCTTATTCCCCGGAGGGAAATATCCAAATGAAAATGAACAAAAAAACCTTATATTCTCTGTGGTCTGCGGGCATCATTCTTTGCGTGCTGGTTTCGATCTTTGCGCTGTGCTTCTCCGCCTGCGCCAAAGCCCCGAAACCCGATCCCGGCGGCTTCACCGTAGAATCCGCGCCGCCCGAGCAGCCCGGCACGCCTGACGCAGATCCGGCCGAGCCCCCGGAGCCGACCGAAGCCCCTGCGCCGACGGAGCCTCCCGCTCCCGCCGCGCAGCCGACCCGTCTGGCGGCAACGCCCGACGCCGGGCGCGAGTATCTTGATAAATTCACCTTCCTCGGCGACAGCACAACCTACGGCATCGGTGTGTATTACGGCTACGGCTACACCGACCTCTGCCCGCCGGAGCAGGTGTGGACGCCCTCAAGCGGTACGCTGACACTTTCGTATTACAGCGTCGCCACGGTCGTCTATCCCGAAACGGGCGAAGAGATCCCCATTCTGGATGCCGTTTCGCGCGGCAAGCCGGAGATCCTGATGATTACCCTCGGCGTCAACGGTATCTCCTTCATGGATGAGGCGTGGTTCATTCAGGACTACACCGCGCTGGTGCAGGGCATTCAGGAAGCCAGTCCCGACACGAAGATCATCCTCAACTCCATCTATCCCGTCGCCGCAAGCTATAAGTATCAGAGCGACATCAACAACGACAAGATCCGCGCCGCAAACGGCTGGATCGAGCGCATCGCCGAAGACACCGGCTGCCGCTTCCTCAACAGCTATGAGGCGCTGGTCGGCACGGACGGTTTTCTGCCCGAAGCCTGCCAGAACGGCGACGGTCTGCACCTGACCGGTGAAGCCTTCGGCACGGTCATGAACTATATCCGCACCCACGCATATCAATAATCAGAAAAGACAGAGGAAAATGAAATGAAACACCTGAAAAAAGCGATCTCCCTCCTGCTGGCTGTCCTGACGCTCTGCACTCTGCTGTGCGCCTGCGGCGGCAGCTCCGCCAAGAATGTTCCCGCCGCCCAGATCTCCGAGGCTGTCAACGCCGCCATCGGCAAGGCAGACTCCCTGACCAACCCGCCCGACAGCTTCATCACCGGCTACATGAAGACCGAGCCCTCCAAATTCGGCGATTACGTCGTCTGCATCAACGCCTACGGCGCAAACATCGACGAATACGGCATCTTCAAGGCCGGCGCGGATATGGACGCCGCTGCCGTCAAAAAGACCGTTGAAGACTATCTGGCGCTGCGTCTCGCCTCCTGGATGGAAGAATATATGCCCGAGGAAAAGCCCAAGCTCACCAACGCCGAGGTCAGGACCGAAGGCGACTACGTCATGTACTGCATCCTCAGCGACGATGACAAGGCCGCCGCATTTCAGGCTTTTGCCAACGTGCTGAAGTGATCCGGCAAAAAACGAAAAAGCATTCAATATTTAAGCCCTCCGCTGCATTCGTACAGCGGAGGGCTTTTTCTGAATCTCATTCTTGGCTTATTTGCGATAATCCTCCATCAGTCTGCGGAACGCAGGCATGGAGCGGCGGATCATGTCCTTGTCCACGCAGTAGGCAAGGCGGAACCAGCCCGTCATACCGAAATCGTTGCTCGGCACCAGCAGAAGCTCATAGCGCTTGGCATATTCGCAGAACGCCTTGGCGTCCGGCTCAAGCGCCTTGACGAAAAGGTAAAACGCGCCTCTCGGGTCAACGCACTCATAGCCGATCTCGCGCAGACCCGCAGTCAGGATGTCGCGGTTTTCCTTATATTTGGAAATATCGCTGATCTGACCGACACAGCGCTCGATCACGCGCTGAAACAGACTCGGCGGGTTGATATATCCGAGCGCACGCCCGGCGCCCATCACGGCGGCATACACCGCGGTGCGGTCGGTCATCTTCGGGCTGACCGCAATATAGCCGATGCGTTCGCCGGGGATGCTCATCGCCTTGCTGAAGGAGTAGCAGATGATGGAGTCATCGTAATAGTTCATCGCATTCGGCGTCTGATCCATGTCGTAAACCAGCTCGCGGTAGGGCTCGTCGCTGAGAAGATAAACCGTCTGCCCGATCTTCTCCTCGTGCCGGCGGAGGATGTCCGCCAGCTCGCGGAGCGTTTCCTCGCTGTACACCATGCCGGAGGGATTGTTCGGGGAGTTGATGATGACCGCCTTGGTGCGCTCACTGAGCGCCGCGGAAAGCGCGTCCATGTCGATCTGAAAATCCTCGCGCGGGGGCACGATGCGGATCTCGCCGTGGGAGGCTTCGGTAAACACACGGTACTCCGGGAAAAACGGCGCCATCACCAGCACTTCGTCGCCGGGAAACAGTACGGCGCGCAGGCTGATGGCGATGCTGGAGGCCGCGCCGCAGGTGACGTAAAGCAGGTCGCCGGTCAGCCCGAAGCCGTAGCGGTCATTCAGGTCGTCGGCAATGGCCTTGCGCAGGCTGGGCAGCCCCGCCGCAGTCGTATAGCCGTGGAGAGCAATGCTGTCCTCGCTGCGAATCAGCTCCGCAATGGTCTCGTTCACGCCTGCGGGCGCAGGGATACTGGGGTTGCCGATGGAATAGTCATAGACGTTCTCCGCGCCGATCTCCGCTTTGCGGATCGTGCCGTACTCCATGACCTCACGGATACAGTTGCGGGTGTAGCCCCATGCCAGCATCTTTTCAGGCAGCATGCTCTTTTCCTCCTTGAAAAGCCGCCGGGATGCACGCTTTTCCCGTGCATCCGGCTGCGCAATATTTCAGAATTACTCCTGCACTTCCTCACCGATGGAGTCCGTCAGCTTGACGGTGACGGTCCTGTCATAGCAGGAGAAAACAAAGTCGATATGGCTCTGCTCCGGCGCTTTGGTAAAGGCGCTCACGATCGGCACCAGCACCATGCCCGCCAGCATGCAGAATGCGCCGGCGTTGATGGGAGACTGCAGAATCGCGGGAAATGCGGAACGCCAGAAGATGTTTGCCAGCATCACGACCGTGGAGAACAGGAAGCTGACCCAGCAGGCGGCTTTCGTGGTACGCTTCCAGTAAAGTCCGAACAGGAACGGTGCAAGGAACGCGCCCGCCAGTGCGCCCCAGGAGATGCCCATGAGCTGCGCAATAAAGGTCACGCCGGACTTGTACTGCACAATGGCAAGCACGACAGAGATGCCGATGAATACGACGATCAGGACTTTCATAATGAAAAGCTGCTGCTTTTCGGTCATGTCCTTCTTTATGCTACCCTTCAGGAAGTCCAGTGTCAAGGTGGAGCTTGAAGTCAGCACCAGAGAGGACAGCGTGGACATGGAAGCGGAGAGGACAAGAATGACGACAATGCCGATCAGTATGGGGGAAAGATCGGAGAGCATCGCGGGAATAATGGCGTCAAAGCCTTCCGCCGCAACATCAACGCGGTCGCCGAACAGACGGCCGAAGCCGCCGAGGAAGTAGCACCCGCCGGCAACGACGGTCGCAAACAGCGTGGAGATGATCGTGCCCTTGCTGATGGACTGCTCGCTCTTGATCGCGTAGAATTTCTGCACCATCTGGGGCAGGCCCCATGTGCCGAGGGAGGTAAGGATCATCACGCCGAACAGATTAACAGGGTCCGGGCCGAAGAAGGAGGCGAACACGCCCGGCGTTTCGGAAACGGCGGGATCGCTGACCCGCGCAAGGCCGTCCAGCGCGGCAAGGAAGCCGCCCTGTCCCTTCAGCACCGCGGCAATGACCGCGACGATGCCGAACAGCATCACGATGCCCTGAATGAAGTCGTTCACCGCAGTGGCCATGTAGCCGCCCGCAATGACGTAAACTGCGGTGAGCACGGCCATGATGACAACGCAGACAGCGTAGTCCACATTGAATGCCATTGCGAACAGGCGGCTCAGGCCGTTGTAGAGCGACGCGGTGTAGGGGA
>JAZQNZ010000031.1:0-3288 GCA_045627665.1 Oscillospiraceae bacterium | reverse complement strand
AGTCCGACAAGCTCGCCGTCCCGGATGTAGCCAAAAGGCTGAAAACCGCCGGAAGCGGCCATGCGGACGAGACCGTTGACGTTGGGGAGAGAGGCATAGTCTGTGCGCTGCGCTGCGCGGTCGTCGGAGATCCAGGCGTCGGTGATGCGCTGCAGCGTGCCGTCGGCTTTCAGCCGGCGGATAAAGTCGGAGAATTCATCGCAGAGCGCGCGGCCTGCTTCGGTTTTCGGGAAGACAGCAGCGTAGCTGTCTTTCTGCAGGATCTCGGGGATATAGGTCACGCCGGGCGTTTCACGGACGATCAGACGCGCGACGGGCTCGTCGCAGAGAAAGCCGTCCAGCTCCCCAGTAGAGACGCAGTAGGTCAGGTCGGAGACGGTGTTGTAATACTCGCAATCTGCGTTCGGGAAAAGAGAAGCCGTCAGCGGCTCAAAGCTTGAACCGACTTCGATGCCGAGCTTGACGCCGGCACCCTGCATAGCGTCGCAGGAGGCATAATGCGGGACGATCGTCCCGGCGGCATTGTCGCTGTCGTTGACAACGAGCACAAGCTCTGCCGTGTAGTTCGGATCGGAGAAAAGGACGCTCTCTGAACGCTCCGGCGTGATGACAATGCTGTTGCCCGCAAAATCAAAGCGCCCGGAGACGAGACCCGGGAGGACACCGCCGAAATCCAGCGTTTCGATCCGGATGCCGTAGCCGTATTCGCGGCAGAAGCCGACTGCGATCTCCACGTCGTAGCCGACGAGACTGCCGTTATATGTGTAGGAGAAGGGAGGCGCGTCGGAGGTGGTGGCGAAGACCAGCGTCCGCTCACCGGTGGGGAGATCCGCGAGTGCGGATGCGTCCGGCGCGGACGACAGATAATTCTCGTGGATCGAGTCCAGCGCGTTTTCGGCGCGGAGCTTTTTCAGATACTCGTTCATCTGCGTGCGCAGAAGCTCGCCGTCATCGGTTTTCGGGAAAGCGTAGGCGCAGTCCAGACTGCCGACGGGCATGGCCAGCCGCGTGAGCGAGGGCGTTTCGCGCAGCAGCGTTTCGGCAACGCCGCTGTCGCAGGTAAAGCCGTCGATGATACCGCCTTTCAGAGCGGCGATCATGTCGGTGAAGGAGGAGTAAAAGGAGATGACTGAATCCGGGAAGCGATCCTCTGCATATTTTTCGTGAATGGTGCCGGTGAGAACGCCGACGGGTCTGCCGTTGAAGCTTTCCGGCGTGGTCTGCGCCGCACTGCTGCGGCGGACGACTACAACGCTGTCCTGATGGTACAGCGGCTTGGTAAAGTCCATCCGCTCGGCGCGCTCCGGCGTTGCGTTGAAGTTGGAGAAGACGCAGTCAAGCTCGCCGGACTCCAGCGCGGCGGTCAGACCGAGAAAGTCCAGCGCCACTACCTGAACACGGACGTTTGCAAACTGCGCAAAGCGGGCGATCAGCTCCAGATCCAAGCCGGTCAGCTCCGTGCCTTTGTAATAATTGAAGGGCGGCACAAGTCCGCTCGTGCCGATGCGGACCGTGCGCACCGGGGATACCGGCTCCGGAATGTCCGGGATGACATCGAGCCCCTGAACGATCCAGCGGTCTTGCATCTCGTCAAAAGTTCCGTCGGAATGGATCTCGTCAATAAAGGCGTTCAGCAGCGGAAGAAGGTCGGTATGCGCGGTCTTTCGGGAGACACCGATGACGATGTCCGCCCCGGCTCCGACAGGTTCATCCAGCATGACGCAATCGGACAGCGCCTCCTGACGGAGCGCATATTCAACATTCTCACGGCTGAAGGAAAAAGCGTCCAGCGTGCCGGACTGTAAGGCGGTGTAGCCCTCCAGATCGGAAGTGAAGGGCACAATCTCAGCCTTGTCAAAAACGGCGGTGACGTCGTCAAACGAGGTCGTTCCGACACCGACACCGATCTTTCGTCCCGGCGCATTGAGCTGGGCAAGCGAGGTGATGGGCTCCTCCGCCTCCGCTGCGCGTTTGCTGCCGCAGCCGGAAAGCGCGGCGGTAAGCAGCAGCACGGCAAGCAGCAGAGAAAAATGTTTCCGCATAATGATGTGCCTCCGTTTCCTTTTGCCTGAAAAGGGGATAATTTTTTAGGCATATTATACCATGTTCTGTCGGCGGTTTTCAACTCTTTCCGCGCGCGAGCCGCCGGATTGACCGGCAGCGGGGAAAATGCTATACTCTCCGGTGAAAGATTTGCTGCGGCGGGAGAAACGGATATGGAGTATGAACTGATCAGGAGCGGACGCAGAACGCTCGGACTGGAGGTGCGCGGCGACCGGGTGATCGTGCGTGCGCCGCTGCGGGCTTCCCGCAGGAGCATAGAGCAATTCGTGCGGGAGCATGAGACATGGATCGCCGGGAAGCTTGCGCGCAGTGCGGCCGCGGCTGCGGCGCAGGGGACGGAAAAGCTGAGTCCCAACGAGGTGCAGGCGCTTGCGGCAAAAGCGCGGCAAGTCATTCCGGAACGCGCGGCGGAGTTTGCGGCGCGGCTCGGCGTGGACTACGGGCGCATTACGATCCGCGCACAGCGGACGCGCTGGGGAAGCTGCTCGGCAAAAGGAAACCTCAGCTTCAACTGCCTGCTCATGCTGACGCCGCCGGAGGTGCTGGACAGCGTTGTGGCGCACGAAGTGTGCCACCGGAAGGAAATGAACCATTCGCCGCGCTTTTATGCGGAGGTGTACCGCGTTTTTCCGGACTATGACCGATGCCGTCGGTGGCTGCGAGACAACGGTGGTGCGCTTCTGAACCGTCTGCCGGACGGAGATCAATAAGGAAATCAATAGAGGAAGCGGAATGCCCCGGAGCTGTGCTCCGGGGCATTCCGGCTGATTCCGCTTTTATTCAAATAATCGTATCAGTCGATCAGACCGATCTGCAGATTCCGGCGGTTTGCGACGACCGAATAGTCGAGGATTTCGCCGTCGGCACTTTCAAAGCTGACATAGGTAGCGCCGTTTTTCAGAGAAGTGAGGACGGCACGGCTGCCGTCTTCGATTTCGACGGAGAGAATTTCGGGATCCTCCACCGAGACTGTCCACGCGCCGGCCGGCAGCGTCAGCTCGGTATGCGCTCCGCCGTTCAGTGCGGCGGCAGCGCCGGCGAAGCCGAGCGTCAGCACAGCAGTGACGGCCAGCGCGGCGATGCGGTGCTTTTTATCGTCCTGCAGGAGCAGGATGAGCACGACCGCGAGCGCAAAGCAGAACAGCGCGCTGAGCAGATGGAAGGGGAAGCGGCCGAGCGCGGCACGGAGATACGATACGCCCTGCCAGCCGAGATAGCCCGTTG
>JAZQNZ010000030.1:0-2464 GCA_045627665.1 Oscillospiraceae bacterium | reverse complement strand
CTGTGTTTTTTATTACTTTCTCACTCCGCAAAATAGATCGCGTCGGCGTAGATCACCGACATTTCGTCGGTTTCCTGTGTGTGGTACTCCACAGTCACGACGCAGCCGGGCATGAGCGCATTGCGCACCTCGTCCGTCATCTGCGTATCCTCGGAGATCCGCATGATCCAGACCTCGCCGGTTTCCGCATCGACCACCGCATAGCCGCCCGCTGTCTGCTCCGCGATCTCCGCGACCATGCATTGCGGCTCCGCTTTGGCTTTCGGCTCCGGCGTGGGTGCAGGGATCGGCTCTGCCGCCTGGTTTTCTGAGCTGTCCTCAGCGGAAAAGTATATACTATAGTAATCGGTGTCCGCTTCCAGCGCGGCACCGAACGCAGCGGGCGCGGCGGGCTCCGCCGGTTCGGCAGGGGCTTCTGCCGCCTCTTCCGCTGGCACGCTGTCAGCCGCCATTGCATACATCTCAATACCGTTCCCGGCTGCAGACGTCGCATCGCTCCGACGCGGAAGGAGAGAGTTTTTCAGGGCAAACCCCGTCCCGACGACAACGATCAGGCAGGCCGCAGCGGTCATCACGCGGCGCAGATACAGAATTTTGCCGTGCGTGCGCTTCGCCTTTGCAGCAACCTCAACGCCCTGCATGATTTTGGCATGGAGGGTGTCAGGTACTTCCGCAAGCTCCGCGCCGCCGATCGCGGAAAACGCCTCATACATGGCGCGGCACTCCGCGCAGGAGGCAATGTGCGCACGAACTTCTTCGGATTGCTCCGCGGACAGTTCGCCGTCGAGCATCATGCTGATCATTTCCTGATACGCTTCGCAGCTTCTCATATCTGAACACCTCCCTCCGACTTTTCAGACGATGTCGCGCCCGAAATGTTCCCGCTCAGGAGGGCACAAATGCGTTTTCTTGCGCGAAATATTCTGGATTTCACCGTGCCGATGTCGATCCGGAGGGTCTCCGCGATCTCGGCATAGCTCTGCCCCGCAACTTCTCGCAGCAGAAAGATCTGCCGTGCATCGTCCGGAAGCTGCCGCAGTGCGCCTGCAACAAGCTCCCGCACCTCGCGCCGCTCCGTCAGCACGGCGGGGTCAAACCGCTCGTCCGGCAGATCAAGTTCGGCCTCGTCCCCGTCCTCCGTCTCACGGCTAAGCGACACGGTCTCCCGCCGCCTGCGCAGCATATCAATACAGACGTTGTTCGTGATCTGATACAGCCAGACGGAAAATCTGCTTTCGCTGCGAAAGCCCGCAATCCCCGCATACGCTTTCATAAAGACTTCCTGCGATGCGTCCTCGGCGTCCTCGCGGCTGCCGAGCGTACGCAAGGCAAGGTTATAAACGATTTTTTCGTTGGCGCGCACAAGCGTCTCGAACGCCGGCACATCCCCGTTGACGGCGCGCAGAACGAGCTCTTTTTCTTCTTCTCTTGTCACACCGTCACCTCATCCCGCAAATCTCTTTTGATCTCTTTAATTACTTTGCGCACATCATCGAGCGTTTCCACATGAACAGCCATCATCTTGTACGGCCCCGCATACGGTACGCCGCGCAGATACCACGACAGATGCCGCCGTGCCTCCAGACAGGCGAGCCGCTCCCCGCGCAGCGCTGCCGAGAGCGTGATCTGCTCCAGCGCCGTGTCCATCCGCTCCGCGAGCGGCGGATGCGGAGGGATCTCTTCCCCCGCGATTGCGGCGTTGCCCTCCCGGAACAGCCACGGGTCGCCGAAGCTGCCGCGCCCGATCATGGCGGCGTCGCAGCCGGTATAGCGCAGGATGTGCGCCGCATCCTCCCCGGAAAACACATCGCCGTTGGCGATGACAGGGATCAACACCGCCTGCTTCACATCGCGGATGATGTCCCAGTCCGCGCGTCCCTCGTACATCTGCACGCGTGTCCGACCGTGGACGGCAATGGCGGAGGCTCCCGCCTGCTCGCACATCTGCGCAAACTCCACCGCGTTGACGCTGCCCTTGTCCCATCCCTTGCGGAACTTCACCGTCACGGGGCAGGAAACGGCGTCAACAACGCGCTCGATGATCTCCCGCGCCAGCTCCGGCGTTTTCATCAACCCGCAGCCGTCCGCGTTGGTGGCGATCTTCCCCACCGGGCATCCCATGTTGATGTCCAGCACGTCCGCGCCGGACAGCTCCATTGCAATAGGGGCAGCCGCCGCCATCACCTCCGGCTCATGACCGAAGATCTGCACCGCGACAGGCCGATCCTCCGGGATGCAGTACAGCAGGTCTTTTGTTTTTTTGTCGCCATACGTGAGAGCCTTGGCGCTCACCATCTCTGTGGTGGTCATCGCGGCGCCCTGCTCGCGGCAGATATGGCGAAAGGCCGCGTCCGTCACCCCCGCCATGGGGGCGAGGACGAGCCTTCCGCACAGTTCAATGTTGCCTATTTTCATATGGTAATATCCAGTCCCACGGGGCAGTGGTCGCTGCCCATGATCTCCG
>JAZQNZ010000029.1:0-6930 GCA_045627665.1 Oscillospiraceae bacterium | reverse complement strand
GCCCGGCAGAAATTTATTGCGTTTATGCACGAAAGAGCGTATGATAAACGAAATTGTCTGATCGGGGAATGCTGTCGTGAAAGAGAAAAATAAATCCATACTGATGCTGGCGTCGGCCATGACCATCTTCGGCACCGTCGGCATTTTCAGAAAATTTATCGCGCTGCCGTCTTATGTTATTGTCATGACGCGCGGCTTTGTCGGCGCGCTGTTTCTGTTTCTGTTTGTCCGGCTGAAGGGAAACCGCTTTTCCGCAGCGGACATCCGCCGCAACCTCTGGCTGCTGCTGATTTCCGGCGCGGCGATGGGATTTAACTGGATCCTGCTTTTTGAGGCATACAACTACACCACCGTTGCTACCGCAACGCTCTGCTACTATATGGCGCCGACCTTCATCATTCTCGCATCTCCGCTTGTTCTGCGTGAACGGCTGACGCTGCGGAAGATCGTGTGCGTTGTGGTATCGCTGACGGGAATGGTGCTGGTTTCCGGTGTGCTGAATGCGGGGTTCGCGGCATCGGAACTGCGCGGCGTTGCCCTCGGACTCGGCGCGGCGGCACTGTATGCCACAGTCGTACTGCTCAACAAGCAGCTGCACGGCATCGGTGCGTATGACAAGACGGTTATGCAGCTCCTCGCCGCGGCGGTGGTGATCCTGCCGTATCTGCTGCTGACGGGCGGATTTTCGGGTCTGTCCTGTTCGCCGCTCGGATTGCTCATGCTTGCCGTGGTCTGCCTGGTACACACCGGATTTTGCTATGCCCTGTATTTCGGCTCCATGGACGGACTTCCCGCCCAGACGTTTGCACTGTTCAGCTACATTGATCCCGTAGTCGCCGTACTTCTGTCCGCACTGCTGCTCAATGAACCGCTCACACCGCTGACGGGCATCGGCGCGGTGCTGGTGCTTGGCGCCGCCGTCCTCGGTGAGCTGCCGGAAAAAGGAAACAAAGAGTGCTCCGCCGCATGAGGCGAGGCACTCTTCTGCTATTATGCGTTCAGCGCTGAAACGCTCTTTGCCCGCTCGCAGAATTCGCTGCGGACACTCGCGGGGGAAAGGATCTCCGCTTCTGTTCCGAAGCCGAACACCCAGCCGTAAAACTGCGGACTGTTGACGACCTCAACCTGAACGGTAAAATGGGTTTCACCGTCCGGAACGATGATCACGTCCTTGCCGAAACGATCAATCACTGCGCCGACAAGATGATTCGCAAAGCGGAGCTGCACGTTTGTCTGCGTTCCGGAGAACATACCGAACACCTTGCGGGAATAAGAGGACATATCCACATCTCGGAATGCTTCCCGTCCGCTGCGCGGCCCTTTCAGCGCGGAGATCTCCGCCATTTTGTCCACACGGAAATGCTTCATACAGGCGTCGTCCGCATCCCAAGCGAGCAGGTAATAGTTTTCATCGTCCCACATGAGGGCGTAGGGGCTGACGTGATAGAAAGCGCCGTTTTTGCGGAACCGGCGTTCTTTCTGCAAATCGTATTCATAGTAACGGAATCGGATGGGGTGATCCTCAGTGATGGCGCAGGAGATCTTGTCCACACTGTAATACACGCTCTCGTTCATGCTTTTGACGCGGCCGCGGACATACACCTGCCGCTGCAGGAGCTGCGCCTCATACACGCTGCCGAGACGCTCGATCTTTCGGATGAGGTCGAGCGTCTTTTTCTCTGTGATGAATTTACTTGACTGCACCGCATCCACAAGCAGCTTCAGCTCCGGCGTTTCAAAATCGCGCCTGCCGACAAAATAGCCGGTGGTTTTTTCCTTGATCTGTACGATGTCCAGACCATAACGTGAGAGCGCGTCAAGATCATCGTAGATGCTCTTGCGCTCTGCGGCGATGTCCCAGCGGGCAAGCTCTTCAATCATGTCTGACACGCCGACCGGGTGAGATTCGTCGCTTTTTTCCAGAAGAAACCGCATCAGATACAGCAGCTTCAGCTTCTGATTGGCTGATTTCGGCATGGGATCATACGCTCCTTTCGGAAAGTTCCTTTTTCAGGCGAGACCGAAGAGATTGACGATGCTTGCGGCGATGGCAAACGCGGTGCAGGCGCACATGGAAACGGCAAAGCAGATCCATGCGGCACGGCTGCCCTCATCGCTGCTGCGGCTGTACTTTGCTCCGGCGGCGCTGCAACCGTCCGAAAATCCCCTGCGGTATGCTTTCTCGTATCTTGACATTTTGAAATCCTCCTGTACTTTTTTCTGATCCTGTGCGTTCAGAATAACAGGGGAAGTGTCCGATAAACATACCAGTTATTTCAACTCGGGAAAAAGAGGGAACCGTGCGCGGTTCCCTCTTTTGCGGCTCAATATCAGAAAATGCGGTGCAGATCGTTCGGCTCAAACACGACGCTGCGGTAAAGGTCAACGTCGAGGGGTACGCCGGTCCAGTCAGAGTGGAGCTCACCGGTCTGCTTGATGAGAATATCGTAGAGAATGTCGTACGTCACGCCGTCTTCTCCGGTTTCCACGATGGTGGAGTAGGGGAGCGTTTTGTGGTAGGAGATGACGTGGTCACCGTCCAGAAACTCATAGTTGCAGCGGATGCGGCAGCCCTCCAGAATGGTGGGCGTGAGGATGCTGCGCAGATCACGAAGAATCTCGTCCTCAGACTCGTCGTAGAGGTTTTCCGGCGTGGTCTTCGTGTAATCGCTGCGGAACTGGATGGGGGTGTTGCTCCGGGCAAAACGACGGATGAAGGGGAGCAGCTTTTCCGGAGAATGGTCACCGAACAGCACGCAGTTGACGCGGGAGGGAACGTCAAGACGCTCAAATATTCTGTCATTACTCTCCTGCACGAAAGGAAAGAGGTGCCGGGAGACGTTGATGCACGTCAGCTTGTCCCTGTTGCGGTTCAGAAATGCGACGATCTCGTCCTCGGTGCGGTCCTGCATGACAGGCAGGGTGGTGTTGATAAAAACACGGTGCGTCGAGGGAATGCAGTCGAGCATGATCTGAAGCGACTCCGGATTGGCCATCGGCTCGCCGCCGGTGAAAACAAAGTCGCACCGAGGGGTGATGGTGTCCATCGTGCGGATACTTTCGCAGATGTTTTCCAGACTGAAGCCGCTGGTATCGGCGTATTCCTGTTTGTTGATGCAGAAGGGGCAATGATTGTTGCAGTCATAGGGAACGAAAATGGTTACCGTTGCGCCGCCCTCTCTGGTTTTATAAGGATTGCTCATTGGGAACTCCTTTTCGAAAAGGTTTCTACATACTTTAACATTATTCGTTTGATTAGTCAATAAGAGGGGGCAAGTGAAAAAATAAACTATTGAATTACCAAGATAAACGGATGTTATGCCGTGGTTAACGAATAAAATTCGTCATCGAAGCGCGCTCCGCTTTCGGGGCGGGGATGCCGCTTTCTGTGATGCAGCGGATGAGCCACGCCATGTTGCGGCCGAGGTTGCGCATCGTTTGAAGACCTTCGGCGTCCTGCAGCACATCTTCCGGGCAGCTTCCGTGTACCTGATTCCAGTAAGTGGAGGAAACAACGGGCATTTCGGAGATGGTGAAGTATTTATCCAGAACATCAAAGCTTGCGGTTGTACCGCCGCGCCGTGCGGAAACAACGGCTGCGCCCGGCTTGTGTGCGAACACGGCGCCGCCGGCGAAGAATACGCGGTCCAGCACGGAAAGCACTCTGCCGGAGGGGTGGGCATAATATACGGGCGTGCCGAACACAAAACCGTCAGCCGATGCAGCTTTTTCAAGGATGACATTGACAACGTCATCGTCAAAAACGCATTTGCCCTTGCCGCGGCAGCCGCGGCAGGCCACGCAGTCCCGCACCGGGCCGTTCCCAAGCCAGATGATCTCGCTTTCGACGCCGCACTCCGTCAGCGCTTTTGACACCTCGGACAGAGCGGTGTATGTGCATCCGTGCTCATGGGGACTGCCGTTGATCATCAAAACCTTCATTTCCGTGTTACCTCCGTCTGTTGATTGTTTCTTTCCGCAGAAAAAATACGAACAATCATATTTTATGCGCTTTCTCCGGCAAATGCAAGTCCTGCTCACGCATTCCCTTCCGCGGAAGCGCCCCGCCTGGGATAAACAAAAAACATTTGCTATGTGAGAAAAAAGCTGTTGCGCCGAATCGAAAAAGAAAGTATAATTAAAATATTATGTATGATTGCGCACTGCAATGCACAACAAATTGGGGGTATCCTGAAATTGAGCGAAAAATCCATGATCCGGGATCTGACGCAGGGCTCGCCGATGAAGCAGTTACTGACGTTTTCGTTCCCGTTTGTCCTTGCAAACCTGCTCCAGCAGCTCTACAACATGGCCGATATGGTCATTGTGGGACAGTTCGTCGGCAGCGCGGGGCTTTCCGCAGCCTCCGCCGGCGGCGAGCTCGGCACGATGTTTCTGTTTATGGCGATGGGGTTTTCCTCTGCCGGACAGATCATCATTTCTCAGCATATCGGCGCGGGCAGCCGTGACCGCGTCAGCGCCACGATCGGAACGCTGTCGACATTCGTGCTGATCCTCGGCGCTGTATGCACAGTGTTTTCTCTGATCGCGTGCGACTGGCTCCTCGGTCTGCTGCAGGTACCGCCGGAGGCGATGGACTATGCCCATGATTACAGCTTTGTCTATTTTGTCGGTATGATCCCCGTATTCGGCTACAACGTTGTCAGCGCCATCCTACGCGGTATGGGAGACAGCAAGCACCCGTTTATTTTCATTGCCATTGCCGCAGTGACCAATATTGTGCTTGATCTGCTGTTTGTCGGCCCGATGAAGATGGCTTGCTTCGGCGCGGCGCTTGCCACGGTCATCAGCCAAACGCTGTCGTTTGTCATTGCCGTGATTTTCCTGTACCGCAACCGTGAGGCGTTCGGTTTTGATTTTTCCCTGAAAAGCTTTGCACTCAACAAAGCGGAGCTTTCCGCGATCGTCAGACTTGGCCTGCCTCTGAGTATTCAGAATGTTGCGGTGAGCATTTCCATGCTGGTGATTTCGAGATTTATCAATACTTACGGCGTTGTTGCCTCTGCTGCGACGGCGGTCGGCAACAAGCTGACGCTTGTCGCCACGATCTGCACCACGGCGATGATGACGGCGGGCAACTCCATCATTGCGCAGAATTTTGCCGCGAAGAAGTTTGACCGCGTTTCCAAAACGGTCGGCTGCATTCTTATCGTCTGTACTGCGTTTACCTCTGCGCTTGCACTGATCTTTGCTCTGATCCCGGAGCAGGTATTCAGATTGTTTGACAGCGACCCGGCAGTGCTTGCGCTGTCCCACAAGTATGTTCTCAGTTGTGTGATCAATCTGCTCGGTTTTGCAACGCGCAGCACGGCGATGGCGTTTATCAACGGCACCGGTTTTTCGCGTCTTAGCTTCTTCTCCGGTTTTATCGACGGCATCGTTGCCCGCATCGGCCTGAGTCTTTTGTTCGGTATCTACATGGGCATGGGCGTTCAGGGCTTCTGGCTCGGCAGCGCACTGGCCGGTCATGTGATCGGAATCATCGGACTATTCTATTACCTTCCCGGAAAGTGGAAAAACCGCAAGCTGCTGGTGTGACCTCCGGCGGTCTGAATCAAAAGCGCCCGCTTCGCAAAAGCACGCGGCAATCAGCGGCATTTGCGGGGCGGGCGCTTGATCTGTATTCGTTTCAGTCAAGACCTGACTGAACTGCCGGCAGGGAAGGGTTCAGCACAACGTCGGATTCGGTGGCTGGAAGGACAGGCGCCAGGTGGACGTCGGATCCGGAAGCGGCGTCCGCGGAATACTGCGCGGGCGGTGTGATCTCCGGCGGCTCGGTCGGCTCGGGGGTTGCGGGTACGGTCGGCGCGGCGGAAGGGGCGTCGGTGAGCGCCGCGGTCGGTGCGGCGGAAGGCTCCGGCGCGCGATGCTCTGCGGTAAGCAGACCGACGGCGAGCAATACCGCGGCAATCAGTACGGCGACGGCGGCAGAGTATGTAATCCTCTTTTTCATGTTTTATCCTCCAGAGTTTTGTCGCTTTCCGCACAAAGCAGTCCGAGAACGATCCACAGCAGCGGCTCGGATATGCAAAGCGCAAGCCCGAAAAAGTCATGCGCGGCACAGCAGAGTGCGCCGAGGGCAAAGGAGAGGACGAGCGCGCTTTTTGACTTGAATGCAGATATGGCGGAAAGCGTATAACAGCAAAGCAGGGATGCAAGTCCCGCGATGCCGGTGTTGACAAGACAGGCAAGATAATTGTTGTGCGCATTGTCTGCAAAGGTGCGCAGGGTAACGCCGGTTTCCGGAACAAAACGGGAAAAGGCGATATCGAGACGGAGCGGGAGCGTGCCCGGTCCGCCGCCGAGCAGCGGATGCTCCGGTACGAGCGCAAGACAGCCGCGCCAGATGCGGATGCGTGAGGAGCCGAAGCTTTCGTCGAACTGCCCGTGAAGCATACAATGTATCTCATGAAGCGTTCCGTTTGTTCCGCGCCAGAACCATACTGCTGCCAGCGCACCGAAAACGGCGATCATATCGAGAATGAGGAAAAAGCAGCGCAGCAGAACCGGGCTCGGATCAAACCGCTGCGGCTGCGGGAGAACTGACAGGGCGGCTGATACTGCGGCGGCAGCGATAAGACAGAAGACTGCCGCGGAAAAACCGAAATGCAGGTGCAAAACCGCGCCGTCATATTCCGCAATGATCGCATAAGAGAGCGCGGCAGCCGCCAGAGCGATGGCAAGAGTGCGCAGGCCGCGGCGGATGCGGGAGAGTTCGGTCAGCAGAATGGGCAGCGCAGCGAGCAGACATACGAGCATCGCAAGCTTGCAGCCGTCTCCTCCGGCACGGCAGATGATCGGAACGGAGAGGAAGATCGGAATCAGAAAACAGGCACCGTAACCGCAGACATAAAGCCCTGCAAACAGCGGCAGCGCCGTGCAGAGAACCGCGTCAAGGATGTTCGTGTT
>JAZQNZ010000028.1:0-6319 GCA_045627665.1 Oscillospiraceae bacterium | reverse complement strand
CCGGCCTGGATCTGGCTGAACAGATCCTCCAGAGAAACCTTGCGGTTGCCGCCGAGCATCTTGTTCTTCAACTGCTCCTTGCGCTGCTCAACCAGCTCGCGCGCCATGCGCTCGTCGGAAACGGCGTTGAAGATGTCGCCCGCGCCGGGAACCTCGCTCAGTCCGGTGATCTCAACGGGAACGCTCGGGCCTGCTTCGTCCACGCGGCGTCCCTTGTCGTTGACCATTGTGCGGACACGGCCGACGGCGGTTCCGGCAATGATAATATCGCCGGTACGGAGCGTGCCGTTCTGCACCAGAACGGTCATGACAGGGCCGCGGCCCTTATCCAGCCGCGCCTCGATGACCGTACCCTTCGCGGCACGGTTGGGGTTGGCCTTCAGCTCCTGCACCTCGGCAAGAATGACAAGGTTTTCCAGCAGATTGTCGATGCCCATACCGGTCTTAGCGGAAATCGGGCAGATGATGGTATCGCCGCCCCACTCTTCGGGAACGATGTCGTATTCGGTGAGCTGCTGCTTGATGCGGTCGGGGTTTGCGCCGGTCACGTCCATCTTGTTGATCGCAACAACGATGGGGATACCCGCCGCCTTCGCATGGTTGATCGATTCGATCGTCTGCGGCATAATGCCGTCGTCCGCTGCGACAACGAGGATGGCAATGTCGGTGACCATCGCGCCGCGGGCGCGCATGGAGGTGAACGCTTCGTGGCCCGGCGTATCGAGGAACGTGATCGGGCTGCCGTTGATCTCGACGGTGTAGGCGCCGATGTGCTGCGTGATCCCGCCGGCTTCGCCGGAGGCGACGTTTGCATGGCGGATATAGTCCAGCGTACTGGTCTTGCCGTGGTCTACGTGACCCATGACGACCACTACGGGAGCGCGGGAAACGAGCTCTTCGGCAGTGTCTTCGCGGTCGTCGATCAGGCGCTCCTCCACGGTGACATGAACTTCCTTCTCTACGAGGCAGCCCATCTCTTCGGCAATGATCGCAGCCGTATCAAAGTCGATGATCTGGCTCACGGAAGCCATCACGCCGTTTTTGATGAGGCACTTGACGACCTCCGCACCTGTCTTTTTCATGCGGCTTGCAAGCTCTCCTACGGAGATTTCCTCCGGAATGGAAACCTTGAGCTGCTGCTTCTTCGCAATTTCAAGCTGAAGCTTCTGCATCTTGTCGCGCTCCTCCTGACGATGCTTCAGAGACGCCTGCTGATTTTGATTCTGCTTCTGCTTGTTGCGGTTATTGAACTTTTCCTTGCCGCCGCGCTGCTTCTCTCCGTGTGCGCCGGCAAGATTGTCGAACTTTTCGTCATATTTGCTGAGGTTTGTGTTGGTGGAGCCGCGGGTATCGATCACGCGCTTTTCAACAACAGGCTTCGGGATATGCGGCTTCTGCTCGGGTGCGGGCTTGACCTGCGCTGCGGGTACACCCGCGGAAGCTGCGCCCTGATCCGCCGACTTTTTTTCTGCCGGTGCATCGGAGGTCTCCTTCTTCGGAGTCTCCGGAACTGCAAAAACCTCGGCAATGCTTGCAATCTGGTTGTGCTGCGTCAGATATTCGAAAATAATGTCAAGCTCCGAATCCTGAAGCACCGCCTGATGATTTTTCGGCGCCATCTCAAATTCAGTCAGGATTTCCATGACGGACTTGCTTGCAATGCCGAAATCCTTTGCAACCTCATGCACCCTGTATTTATTCTCCAAACTCATTCGCTCTTCCTCCTGTTTCCCGTTTTCCTGCCCGCGCTTTTCCGTGACTTCGCCTTTTTGAGTTTTGCGTCAAGCTCTGCGGCAAGGTCTGCATAACCGTCGCCGTACTCCGCCGCAAGGGCGCGCATGAAACTCTCCGCCAATCCGAGGTCCTGAAGCGCCGCCATACTGCAGCCGGCCTTGCCGACCGCAAATGAAATATCCTGTTTTGTATACGGAACAACGACCAATGGCGTGCTGCATTCAAAAACGTAACCCTCCGCACGCCGCTTCGCGTGATCAGAGGTGTCCGAAGCTATAATCAGCAATCGGGCTTTGCCGGACTTGATCAGCGATTTTGCGTTTTCCTCGCCGACCTCAATATTACCGGACATTCTCGCAATCCCAAGATAATCAATCGCCTTACTCATCGCCCGCCTCCATCTGCGCGGTCAGAGCGGCGTAGATCTCGTCGGGGATCTGCCGGTCAAACGCCTTTTCCAGTGCGTGGCCTTTGATCGCCTTCTTCAGGCAGGCCACGTCCGGACAGATATAGGCGCCGCGGCCGTTTGCCTTTCCGCGAAAATCAAGGCTGATCTCATCCTCCGGTGAACGGACGACACGGATCAATTCCTTCTTCGGCTTCATCTCACGGCAGCCGAGACACTGCCGCATCGGTATTTTCTTTTGCATCTCTGCTGCCTCCTCTTACACAAATATCAGGCTTCGGATTCGGGCTTGATGTCGATCTTGTAGCCGGTCAGCTTTGCGGCAAGACGCGCATTCTGTCCTTCCTTGCCGATGGCAAGAGAAAGCTGGCTGTCCGGAACAATGACGCGGCAGCTCTTGCCGTCCTCAAGCTGGGTCACACTCATGACCTCCGCCGGAGCGAGTGCAGCGGCAACATAGGACTCAATATCCTCGCTGTATTTGACGATATCGACTTTTTCGCCGCCGAGGGACTCGACAATGGCATTCACGCGCGCGCCCTTCGGGCCGACGCAGGAGCCGATGGGATCGACCTCCGCCTGATTGCTCCAGACGGCGATCTTGGTGCGGCTTCCGGCTTCGCGCGCGATGGACTTGATCTCCACAACGCCGTCGAAAATTTCGGGAACCTCCAGCTCGAACAGACGCTTGACCAGACCGGGATGCGTTCTGGAAATCAGCACCTGCGGGCCGCGGGTGGAATTGCGTACCTCGACCACATAGACCTTGATATGGTCGCCTTCGGTCAGGACTTCATCCTTGATCTGCTCGTTGGGAGGAAGCGTTGCCTCCGTGAACTCACTGTTGGAGCTGATCTTGATGATCAGACTGCCGTTGCGCGGGTCGATGCGGTGAACGGTGCCGGTGAGGATTTCGTGCTCCTTGCTGGTGAACTCCTCATAAACGATGCCGCGCTCCGCTTCGCGGATGCCCTGAATGATGACCTGCTTTGCAGCCTGTGCGGCAATGCGGCCGAATTTTTTGGTCTCAACGGGTACCTTTACCTGCCCGCCGACCTTGGCGCGCTTATTATAGTTTTTCGCAACGTCGATATGCATCTGCGTTGCGGGATCCTCGACCTCTTCGACAACGTCCATCACGATGAACATTTCGATTTTTTTCTTTTCTTCACTCATCTCGATCACGACGTTATCGGCAGATTCGGGATTGTCCTTGCGAAAAGCTGCCAGCATCGCCTGATGAATCTTGTCGTACATATACTGACGGGGAATGCCTTTTTCTTTTTCGATGTCCTCGATGGCACTGAAAAAATCTGCGTTCATAATCTCTGTTCTCCTCGATGTTTCTTCAATTCATATCAGATGATCCGTAGGCGCACCTGTGCGACCGCGGCTTTTTCAAAGGTGATGTGCCGTCCGGCGATCTCAATGGTCACGTCGCCGTCCGCGTAGGAAACCAGCGTTCCCGTGTATAACTTGGAATTGTCGAACGATTTGTACAATTTGACCTCAACATAGCTGCCGAGAAACTTTTCGAAATCGGACGGACGCTTCAGCTCGCGCTCCGCGCCCGCAGAGCTGACCTCAAAAACATAGCTGCCCTCGATGGGGTCCTCCGCATCAAGGATGGGATCCATCGCTCTGCTGAATGCCTCACAGTCGTTAATGCCGATGCCGCCATCTTTATCAATATACACGCGGAGAAACCACTGCCCCGCTTCCTTCAGATATTCAACGTCCCAGATTTCAACATTCTGCTCCTGCGCAACAGGCAGAGCAAGGTCATAAACCTTCTGTGCGATCCTGTTCATTTCTTCACCGCTTCGATCATTTTATGCGTTCGATTTTGCTCACAAAAAAGAGTGGGGGTCGCCCACTCAGTCAAGTTTGTTATCTTACTCTTGCAAGAATAACACAGATGAACAGCAAAATCACGTAGTTTTTGGGCGCGAAATACAATTTCGCGCCCAAAATATGCTTTTTTAAGAATAGAGCTCCAGAAATTCCTCCAGGCAGAGGCCGTGTTCCATGATATACTGCGCCGCTTCCGTGCCGACATAGCGGAAATGCCACGGCTCATACATGATCCCGGTCACATCCTCCTTATCCTTCGGATAGCGGAGGATGAAGCCGTATTCGCCGCAGTGCTCATACATCCACTTGTACAGCGCGGTATTTTCAAGGGAGCTGTCCTTCACGGAGTAAAACTGATCTGCAATATCGCAGCACAGGCCGGTCTGGTGCTCGCTCGTACCCGGCGGCGCAACGATTCTCGCAGCCGTTGCCGTATCGCCGCCGTACTGGGCCACCTTGCGCTCATAGAGATACTTCTGCGTATCATAATCGCGGTAAGAGGAATTGATGCAGACGCTATATCCGGCGGCGCGGCCTGCGGCAACGAACTCTTCGAGTGCATCCACCGCGCGGGAATCAAAGAAATGGCCGTTTTCCAGCCCTGTCAGCTCCGGACGGTATGTGCCGATCTCATGCGTCGGATTTGCAAGAATATACTCCCAGCTTGAAATATCAACGTCCGGATGTGCGGGCGTAGGCTCGGGTGTAGGGTCAGGCGTCGGCTCCGGGGTAGGCGTCGGTGTCGGTTCCGGAGTCGGCTCAGGCGTCGGTTCCGGGGTGACAGACGGTGCCGCGACGCCGGGCGTCGGTGCAGGCGTCGGGTCAGCGGGCGTGTCCGACGGCCGCGCGATGCGCACAATGACCAGTCCCGCCAGCAGCACGGCAAGGACAATCAGTATGATCTTTTTTCCGAGTCTGCCCATGTGATCCTCCGAAAATCCGGGAGGAGAACACCACCGTTCCCCTCCCGGTCAATATTGCGCGTCCGCCTTTGTCAGAACAGCGCGATGAATTCCTCAAGACAAAGGTTGTTTTCCATCATGTACTTTGCGCACGGCTCGCCGACATAGCGGAAATGCCACGGCTCGTACCAGCCGGTAATCTCCTGCTTATCCTTCGGATAGCGCGGGATGAAGCCGTATTCGGCGCAGTGCTCGTTCAGCCAGACAATCAGCGGAAGCTCCGCAGCCTCGTCGGCATCCATAGAAGTATCTGCGCTGTCCATCAGATCGGCACAAAGTCCGAGCTGGTGCTCGCTCGTTCCCGGATAGGCAACGATCTTGCGCGCTTCCATCTCCGCCTCCATCAGCGTCATGGTCGTTCCCCACTGGATCTGGCTTGCCTTTCCGTTGAAAAGGTATGCCTGCGTGGAAAACGGACGATAGGCAACGCGGACGTTGACGGTCAGCCCCGCTTCCTCCGCCGCGGCAAGCATCGCTTCAAACGGCTCGACGATGCGGGAGTCGATATACTGGCTGTCCCGCACCGAGGAAACATCCGGCGTGAAGGTGTTCGGCAGGATATATGTATTGTTGACAAGCTTGAGATACCAGTCGGACGTGGAAACCTCCGGGAGAATATCTCGGATGTTCGGCGTCGGCTCCGGCGTGGAGGTCGGAAGCTCAACGGAGCCGGTGACCGGCTCCTCTGTTTCGATCAGGGGATCATCCGTCACCGCAGGCAGACGCCCGGTGCGATAAGCGGAAGGCACCGTCCGCGAGCTGATGATGAACAGCAGTGCAACCATCAGCACCAGCAGGAGAATGCCCTTACTCTTCTTAATCATAAAAATATGCTCCTTCTGTTCCGCCCGCGGTTTTGTTCACGGGCTGTATGCAGAAATTGGAATATACCGCATTTTGACAGATGCGGCTATTGTAGCACATCTTTTTCGATTCTGCAAGCAATTCTCCACAGTCCTCGAATTTTCATGGTCATTTTCGATGCTTTTCCCCACATTTCCGCCATAAAGTACAACGATCGGCAGCAAGGTGAGCGGCGGGCGTGCAAAACGTCAGACGCAGATGATCCGAATGTCGATCAAGCTGTCAAAGGCATTGCAGGCGATCCGGTAGCAGACCGTTTCGCCGTTTGCGGAAAAAACGGCAAGCGCGCTGCCGTCGGCGGAGTCATCCAGGGAACGCAGCGTCCAGCCCGCTTCCGCCGCCATGGCGTTCGCTACCGTCAGCGGCGTCGGAGGTTCTTCCGCCGGATTGGCATATTTATTTGAATTATTCAGGCATTCCCGGCTGAGGTAGAAATAGTAGATAACGCCGGAGCGCGCGTCAAAGCGCACATCGAGCCAGTTCTGCCAGTCGCCCTTCG
>JAZQNZ010000027.1:0-2120 GCA_045627665.1 Oscillospiraceae bacterium | reverse complement strand
AAGAAGATCACCGCGACCAACATCGGCTTTACGCTGGCGCCGCGGCTGAACGCCTCCGGGCGTCTCGGACAGGTGGAGCTTGCAACGCAATTACTGATGGCGGACTCCGCGCGCACTGCGGCAAGCCGCGCCGCCGACCTCTGCCAGCTCAACCGCGACCGTCAGGCGCTGGAGACCGACATCTGGCAGCAGGCGCTGGAGATGATCGGCGATGAAAAGCCGGACGTTCCGATCGTCCTCGCCCGCGAGGACTGGCATCAGGGCATCATCGGCATCGCCGCCTCCCGGCTGACCGAGGCGTTCAACGTCCCCGCGATCATGATCTGCATGGACGGGGAAAAGGGGAAGGGCTCCTGCCGAAGCTGCGGCGGCTTCAATCTGTTTGAGGCGCTGAGCGCCTGCAGCGAATATCTGGAGGGCTTCGGCGGTCATGCGCTGGCAGCCGGCCTGACCGTGCGGCGCGAAAATATCGACGCATTCCGCGCCGCGCTTGCGGATTACTACCGCACCCACCCGACCGAGGGCGTCGCAACGCTGGATTTCGACCTGTGCATCAACTCCCCGGAAATGCTGAGTATGCAGTGCGTGGAGGATCTTGAGCAGCTTGAGCCCTGCGGCTCCGGAAACCCGCGCCCGCTGCTGTGCCTGCCCGGCGCGCTGCTGACCGACATCACCCCCATCGGCGGGGGACGCCATCTCCGTCTGCGTCTGGAAAAATTCGGCCAGACCTACGAGGCGGTTTACTTCTCCCACACGGCGGAGGAGCTCGGCCTTCACTGCGGAGACTGCGTGGACGCCGCGTTTTTCCCGCAGATCAACGAGTTCCGCTCCCGCAGGAGCGTACAGCTTCTCATCCGCGAGCTGCGCATCCACGACACGGCGGCAGCCGATGCGATCCTGCGCGGCGAGCTTTCGGCGGACGACGCGGCATTTTATCCCGACCGCGCCGCATTCACCGCGCTGTGGCTTGCGCTGCGCGACCGGGGCTACGCCTACGCCGCTTCGCCGGAGCGCTTTTTCCCCGAGCTTTGCCCGACGCTGCGCGACGAAAAGCTCAGCCTGTGCCTGAAGGTGTTCGAGGAGTTCGGGCTGACGTCTCTGACCCGGACGGAGGACGTCGTCGCCGTGCGGTGCTTCCCGCAGCGGGAAAAGGTGGATCTGGAATCCTCCGCACTGCTGAGGAGCCTGCGTGAGCGCGGCGCCGCAGCGCAGGAGTGACACATACATACACGATTTTTGACAGGACATTTCTGAAAGGAAGTGACACGCGCACCATGCCGGAACCCTTTGAAGCCGTTGTGGAAAGCCGCTATCAGGAGTTGGCGCGCCGGATCGAAGTCTCCAGTCTTTCCGTCGATCTCGGCCGCATCCGTGCCGCCTTTGAGCTCGCCGCAAGCGCACACCGCGAGCAGAAGCGCAAGGACGGCAGTCCTTACGTCACCCATACCATCGCCGCCGCGGAGATCATCGTGGAGATGGGGCTGGACGAGGATTCCATCGTCGCCGCCCTGCTGCACGACACCATTGAGGACACCTCCGTCACGCACGATGAGATCCAGAAGCAGTTCGGCCCCTCCGTCGCAAACATCGTGGAGGGCGTCACCAAGCTCACCCGCGTGAATTATACCTCCCGCGAGGACGAGCAGATGGAGAATATGCGGAAAATGCTCATGGCGATGAGCAAGGATATCCGCGTCATCCTCATCAAGCTCGCCGACCGGCTGCACAATATGCGCACGATGGACTATCAGTCGCCGGAAAAGCAGCGCCTGAAAAGTCTGGAAACCATGCAGATCTATGCCCCCATCGCGCACCGCCTCGGTATGCAGGCGATCAAGTGGGAGCTGGAGGATCTCTCGCTGATGTATCTTGACCCCATCGGTTATCAGGCGATCACCGCCGCCATTGAAGACCGCCGCCCCGAGCTGGAGGCATTTATGACCGGGATGGAGGACAAGATCCGCACGCGGCTGGAGGAATGGGGCGTCAACTGCACCATCTACCACCGCATCAAGCACCTTTACAGCATCTACCGCAAGATGTACACCCAGAAGCTGGAGCTGCGCGAGATCTTTGACATCTGCGCGCTGCGCGTGATCGTGGACAATGTTTCCGACTGC
>JAZQNZ010000026.1:0-7229 GCA_045627665.1 Oscillospiraceae bacterium | reverse complement strand
CTTCGGCACCGATGAAATGGGACGAGATCTGTTCAAGCGCGTCATTTATGGTTCGCGCTATTCTCTGGCTGTCGCATTTTTCGCTGTCGGCATCGGCGCTATTATCGGTACTTTCTTCGGCTGCATCGCCGGTTATTACGGTGGCTGGGTCGATAACCTGATCATGCGTGCCTCTGACGTTCTGTCCTCTCTGCCCGGTACTCTGCTGGGCATGGTCATCGTGACGATCCTGGGGCCAAGGCTGATCAACCTCATCATCGCTGTAGGTGTATCCTGTATTGCCGGCTTTATCCGAATGGCAAGAGCTTCTGTGCTGACCGTCAAGGGCAACGAGTATGTGGAGGCTGCGCGCGCCATTGGTATGTCCGAGTTCCGAATAATATTTACGCAGGTACTGCCAAACAGTCTCTCCCCGCTGATCGTTACTGCCACCGCCAGAATGGCTACCGCTGTTCTGTCCGCGGCCGGTCTGAGCTTCCTGGGCTTCGGCGTCGCAGCTCCCAGACCTGAGTGGGGTGCCCTGATCTCCGGCTCCCGCAACTATCTGCAGTTAGCTCCCCATCTCTGCTATTTTCCGGGCATCTTCATTGTTCTGATGTCCTTTTCATGTGCCGTTCTGGGCGATGGTCTGCGTGATGCACTGGATCCGAAGCTGAATAAGTGAGGAATCAACTATGAGCAATGAAAATGAAAATAAAGTCATTGAAGAACAGGCTGGCGTGAAGGATGACGATGTTGTTCTTGAGGTCAAGGACCTTGTTGTTGAATACGTCGTAAAGAAACAGGTGGTTGAAGCCGTCAACGGCATCAGCTTTAGCCTGAAAAAAGGAAAAGCCATCGGCCTGGTCGGTGAGACCGGCGCAGGAAAGACCACCACAGCCCTGGCGATCATGAACCTGGTTCCCGATCCTCCCGGAATTATCAAGAACGGATATATCAACGTCTGCGGCAACGATATGCTCAGTCTTGAGCCCAATCAGCTTGAGAAAATCCGCGGCAAGGATATCTCCATGATCTTCCAGGATCCCATGACCTCGCTCAACCCCGTTATGACGGTTGGCGAGCAGATCGCAGAGAGCGTCCGCCTCCACGAACACGTGGGCAAGCATGAGGCTATCCAGCGTGCCATGGAAATGCTGGAGCTGGTTGGCATTCCCGGCGAGCGCGCCGTGGACTATCCGCATCAGTTTTCCGGAGGCATGAAGCAGCGCGTGGTTATCGCAATCGCGCTGGCCTGCAACCCGCGCATTCTGATTGCTGACGAGCCTACCACCGCTTTGGACGTTACCATTCAGGCACAGGTTCTCTCCATGATGAACGATCTGAAGGAAAAGTTCAACACAGCTCTGGTTATGATTACCCATGATCTGGGTGTCGTTGCCAAGATGTGCGATGATGTTGCCGTGATTTATGCCGGTCGTGTTGTGGAATCCGGTACGCTGGAGGATGTGTTTAATTCCACCATGCATCCCTATACGGAGGGCTTGTTCAACTCTCTGCCCAACATCGAGAACAGAGAGGCGGAGCTGAAGCCGATCCCCGGCCTGATGCCCGATCCCACAAAGCTGCCTGCCGGCTGCGCCTTTGCAGACCGCTGCAGCTATGCTACCGACGCCTGCCGCGCAGAGCGTCCGGCACTTCGTCAGACTTCTGACACGCACTTCGTTGCCTGCTGCAGATACGACGAGCCCGACTTTCACATTGAGGGGTGGCAATAATGGAAAACACCGAAAAAAAGGATCTTCTGCTGGAAGTAAAGGGACTTAAGAAATACTTTAAGTCTCCCCGTGGCAGTGTTCACGCCGTTGATGATGTGAACTTTACCATCGAGCGCGGCAGAACGCTCGGTGTTGTCGGTGAGTCCGGCTGCGGAAAGAGCACGCTCGGACGCTGCATTCTTCGCTTGATCGAGCCGACGGAAGGCAGCGTTGTATTTGAGGGCAAGGATATCTGCGGGGCAAACCGCAAGGAACTGAAGGAACTGCGTAAGGATATGCAGATCATCTTTCAGGATCCGTATTCCTCTATCAACCCCCGCAAGACCGTTCTGGAGCTGATCGCCGAGCCGATCAAGTTTAATCACCTGATCCCGAACGCAACGGAAACAGACATTGAAAACCGCGTTTTGGAACTGATGCACACTGTCGGAATTGATGAGCGTCTGATCAATGCGTATCCGCATGAGCTGGACGGCGGACGCCGTCAGCGCATCGGTATTGCGCGTGCGCTTGCCGTGAATCCGAAGTTTATCGTTTGCGACGAGCCCGTTTCCGCACTGGATGTTTCCATTCAGGCGCAGGTTCTGAACCTTCTGCGCAAGCTGCAGCGTGAAATGGGGCTTACCTACATTTTCATTACGCACGATCTTTCTGTTGTCAACTACTTTGCGGATGACATCATGGTTATGTACCTCGGTCAGGTCGTTGAAATGGCGCCTTCCGAGGAACTGTTTGCCAATCCCATGCATCCATACACCAAGGCACTGCTGAGCGCCATTCTCGTTCCCAAGGTGAATGGGAATCCGGAGCATATCAAGCTCCGCGGCGAGGTCACGTCTCCGATTGATCCTCCCGATGAATGCCGCTTTGCAAAGCGCTGCAACTATATCTGCGATGGCTGCCGAGACAGCACGCCGCCCCTCATTGAGGTGTCGCCCGGTCATTTTGTCGCCTGCCATTGCATCAAGCCCGGAGAGAATACTCTGAAAGAGACCATCACCGGCTGAATCTGCTCCGCTCCGGCTGGCACATCCGTCTGTCAGCCGGACAGCGCGCGGTGAAATGCTGCGGGCGACCGTTCGACCTTTTGCGTCGGTGGTGTCCGCAGCTTTTTTCTTTTCCAAATTATTACCTTATTGGAGGCATTTGCCTTGACACAGCGTTTTATTGATATCCTTCAGGGAAGAAGGACGGTCGCTTTCCTCGGCGAGGCCGGCTCCGGAAAGACCGAGATCGCGCTGAATTTTGCATTGGGACTGCGCAGAGAGACTGACCGGAAAATCCACTTTTTTGATCTCGATCAGACGAAGCCGCTTTTCCGTGCCCGTGATGTGGAAGAGCGTCTGCTGCAGGCGAATATTGTATTCCATAGCAATATGGATACTTCCATCGAGGATGTTGCCGCGTTGGCGGCCGGCGTGATACCGGCACTGAACGAAGCCGACAGCTATGTGATTATGGACGTCGGCGGAAATGAACAGGGTGCGCGCGTAATCGGACAGTACTGGGAGAGTCTGCACAGAGCGGACGGCATTGTCATGCTGCCGATCAATCCTTATCGTCCCTGGTCGGGCGACAGTACAAACCTTGCAGTGACTCTTGATAAAATCATTTCCGCAGCAAGAGCACAAAGCGTTTGCGTGATCAGCAATCCGAACTTCTGCCGCCAAACGACTGTTCAGGATGTTGTTGACGGCAACGAGAAGCTCAGGACCATGCTTGCAGGACGTTATCCGATTTCCTGCGTCTGCGCGATGACGCCGCTTTGCGAGGAACTCTGTGTGCGCGTGGCAGAGCCGGTCGTTCCCATTGAAATTCAGATCATCTATCCGTGGATGGAAGACGAGGAAGCATGATTCCCGTCGTGACTGTATTGATAATTAGAGAGTAATTAAAGTTAAAATATATCAGGAGATGAGCTTATGCCAAAAATCGTAATTGAGCCGAAGTACTGCAAGGGCTGCCTTTTCTGCGCTGAGTTCTGCCCGAAAAAGGTCATCGGTCTCGGTACGGCCGTAAACGAAAAGGGCTATCAGTATGCGGTTGTCCGGAATCCCGATGACTGCGTCGGCTGCGCGATCTGCGCGACTGTCTGTCCCGACGCAGCGATCGAAGTTTACAAGTAAAGGAGGAAACAGCAGTGGAAAAAGTTGTTATGAAAGGCACCGAAGCGATTGCGGAGGCTGCGATCCGCGCCGGCTGCCGGTTTTTTGCAGGTTACCCCATTACACCGCAAAATGAAGTTCCGGAATATTTCTCCAGAAAGATGCCGCAGATCGGCGGCGTTTATCTGCAGGGCGAAAGCGAAACTGCTTCTGCCGCAATGCTGTATGGCGCCGGAGCGACCGGAATCCGCGCGATGACCTCCTCGTCAAGCTGCGGTATTTCGCTGATGAGTGAAGCAATCGGCTGGATGGCCGGCGCCTGCCTGCCGGTCGTCATCTGCAATGTCATGCGCGGCGGCCCCGGCATCGGCTCCATTCAGCCGAGCCAGCAGGACTATTTTCAGGCAACGAAGGCATCCGGCAACGGCGGCTTCCGTATGCTCGTGCTCGCCCCGTCCACACTGCAGGAAGCGGTTGACATGGTTTATAACGCATTTGACCTTGCTATGAAGTATAAAAACCCCGTTTATGTCCTCTGCGACGGATTTACCGGCGCCATGATGGAGCCGGTGATCCTGCCGCCGATGATGTCTGACGAGGCAATCGCCGCAGAGCGGAAGGCGAATGAATCCTGGGCCGCGACCGGCCGTAAGGGCGCGCCGGAAAAGCATAAGGTGAGCTGCGGCGAGCGTCCGGGCTGCAAGATGCCGCTGGAAGAGAAGAATAAGATGGACTGGGCGATGTATGAGAGCTGGAAGGAGAACGAGGTTGAATACGAGGACTATCTGACCGAAGATGCCGAGCTCATCATCACCGGTTACGGCGTGACCGGACGCATTGCACACTCTGCCGTTGATCTGCTTCGCAGGGAGGGCTACAAGGTCGGTCTCATCCGCCCGAAGAAGATCCATCCGTTCCCTGAAATTGCATTTGAGAAGCTGTATTACAGCAAGCTCAGAGGAATTCTGAGCTGTGAAATGTCCATCCCGCCGCAGTATTACTATGATGTTGACGCTGTTGTTCGCAGACGCACCCCGATTGCGACCTGCCTGCGCAGCGGCGGCGAGATCATTTCCCGCGCAGCGATTATCGAAGAAGCCAAAAAGCTTTACGGCGAGAAGTGAAAGAGGGAGGAAGCACAATGGAAAAAATCTTTTCAAGACCTGCCGGCCTGCAGGAAAGCATAAACGGCTATTGCCCCGGCTGCCTCCATTCCCAGATCGGTAAACTGATTATGACCGTTCTGGAGGAGTATGATCTTCTCGAACGCGCCGTGATGGTTGACGGCGTCGGCTGCGTAGCCAGCAACAGAAATTACATTGCGATCGACTCTGTCAATGCTCCGCACGGCCGTCCCTGCGCGGTTGCTTCGGCGCTGAAGCGCTGCAGTCCCGAGAGCGTTGTTGTCACCTATCAGGGCGACGGCGACCTTGCCTCCATCGGTCTTGCGGAAACGATGATGGCTGCAAACCGCGGCGATAATATCAGCGTATTCTTCATCAACAATGCGAACTACGGAATGACCGGCGGTCAGATGGCGCCGACCACGCTGATGGGGATGAAGACCTCCACGACGCCTTACGGCAGAAATGCGGAGGAGCACGGCTATCCGATGCATATGTGCGAGGTTCTCAACACCCTCACTGCGCCGTCTTATCTTGCGCGTGTAACGCTTATTGACCCTGCGCATATCCGCAAGGCGAAGGATGCCATTCGCCAGTCAATTCAGCATCAGCTTGACGGCAAGGGCTTCTCCATGGTCGAGTTTATTTCCAACTGCCCGACAAACTGGGGCATTACGCCGCTGGAGTCCCTGAACTTTATTAAGGAAAAAATGCTTCCTGAGTTCCCCCTCGGCGAGTTCAGAAACAGGTAAGCGAAGATCGGAGGAACAGAAACTATGGAAAATGCGATTCTTATCGGCGGAATCGGCGGACAGGGTGTTATCATGTTCGGTAAGATCCTCTGCTACACCGCGGCGGATGTGGAAGGCAAGTTCGTTACATTTTTCCCTTCCTACGGCGTGGAAAAACGCGGCGGTGTTTCAAACTGCTATGTGACCATTTCCGATGACCCCATCGGCGCACCCAAAGCGGATGACAGCAATTTTGTCGTCGCACTGAACGATCTTGCGATCAAGAGCTTTGAAAAAACGCTTCTGCCCGGCGGAACGTTCTTTATTGACAGCTCTGTTTGTGCTCTGCGCCCGACCCGCACGGACATCAACGTGATCGAGGTTCCCGCTTCAGACATAGCGCGTGAGATCGGCGACATGAAGGTAGCAAATATCTGCATGATCGGTGCGTTCATCGGATATACGGAATGCCTGCCTCCGGAGAAGATCCTTGAAACAGCGTTCAAAAAGCTCGGCGCCAAGCACCCGGAACTGAACGAGCTGAACGAAAAGGCGTTTTATAAAGGCATGGAGATCGGCAAAGCGGCAAAGGTCTGATACCCGAGTCCGGATACAAAAAATCGGATACCCGTTTAACGGGTATCCGATTTTTTAACGCAGATACGATGCGGCGCGAAATTACTTATCCGCTTTTTTGCCGGAGAGGAGGGTGTTCGTCAGAATACCGAGGATCAGAGCGCAGGCAACCTCGGTGATGGTGACAGCGCCGAAGGAGACGGTCATGCCGCCGATGCCGGCGATCAGGATCACGGAAACGACGAAAAGGTTGTGGTTGTCGTTCAGGTCAACCTGCTGGATCATCTTCAGACCGGACACGGCGATGAAGCCATACAGCGCCACGCAGACGCCGCCCATGACGCAGGCGGGGATGGTGGCAAGGAACGTAGCGAAGGGACCGACGAAGGAGATCACGATGGCCAGAATGGCGGTGGCAAGGATGGTCACCACGGAGGCGTTGCCGGAAATGGCCACGCAGCCCACGGACTCACCATAGGTGGTGTTGGGGCAGCCGCCGAAGAGAGCACCGGCAAAGGAGCCGATGCCGTCGCCCAGCAGGGTATTGTGCAGGCCGGGATTCTCCAGCAGATCAATGCCGATGATGCTGCTCAGATTCTTGTGGTCGGCAATATGCTCGGCAAACACGACGAATGCCACAGGCACATAGGCCACAGCGACGGTGGCAATGTAGGAGCCAGTCACATCACCGAAGCCCTTGAACGCGGTGACAAAGGTGAAATCGGGGACCCACTGCATGGTCTTGAACAGGTCAAAGTTGATGATAACCAGAAGCTCGTTGCCGGAGGCTCTGCCGACCAGAGTGAAGATCAGGGCGACGACATAGCCCGCGAGGATGCCGATGATAAAGGGGATCATGCGGAGCATTTTCTTGCCGAACACGGAGCAGACCATCGTCACGCCCAGCGTGACCAGGCCGCAGATGAGGGCGACATACATCGAGCCGCCCGCGGGGCAGGTGCCGAGATCGCCGAC
>JAZQNZ010000025.1:0-5105 GCA_045627665.1 Oscillospiraceae bacterium | reverse complement strand
TGTAAACATTTTTTCCTGCGTTCAATCATAAGTCAGGTGCGCACGCTTATCAATCGAAAGATCAAGCGTTCCCCTGTCGCCCTCGTTCAGTGCTTCAACCGCGCTGAGAAGAAGCTGGAATTTGTATTCAATATCCTCGTCTGCACCGAGCTTGACAGTAAACCTGCCGAGGTAATCAAAAAACGGATTCACGATCCCGTTAATATCAATATATGTGATTCTATCTCGCAGCCCGAGAGACTCAATTTCGGAAAGAATCGCGGCAAGATAGTTTACCTTCGGCGACTCGGATTCGCCGGGTGCAATGACCTGCCCCGCCTCCGGCGCGATGGGAACAAGTCCCTCGATCCGGATCAGACCGTTCAGGTCTTCCCCTGCCGCTTTGCCGAGAAGCTTACAGCTCCGGTCGATTGCCCAGGTTCCGTCCTCCGCACCGACATACGCAATGGCCTTGCTCTCTGCCACAACGATGACAAGCTTATTCGGCAGGCTGCGGTCGATACGCGCCGTTTCAACATACGGCAGTTTCGAATGGATCCGGCTTACGGCGGAAAACCTGTTAATAAAAAACAGATTATCGCCAGACTCGATGCCGGAAGCCTCGATGATCTCCTCCGCCGTGTAGAGGGAGTTTCCCTGAACCTCAATGCCCGAGACGCGGAAAAACACGCTCAGTCCGAACACGAGCGCCGCACAGATAATCAGGAAAGAAAGCGGCGCATACAGAACATTTTTCTTTTTCTTTTTTCTGATCGGCTGGGACAAATTCAGCACTCCCTTACACTATTGTGCATCGCAGGTAAAAATTTATTCCGCAGTTTCAACGCGCGACACATTCGCACCAAGGCTGCGCAGAGACTCCGCTAAATGCTCATATCCGCGCTCAATATGACCGCTGTCCGAAACCTCCGTCACGTCCTCCGCCGACAGTCCGGCAACGATCAGTGCCGCGCCGCCGCGAAGGTCAGACGCAGCTACGGGCGCACCGACCAGGCGGGAAACGCCGGTGACGACCGCAACGCGCCCCTCCACGCGGATCTCCGCACCGAGTCTGCGCATCTCACAGACGTGACGAAAGCGGTTTTCAAAGATATTCTCCACAAAAACGCTTGTGCCCTCAGCCTTCAGGCACGCCGCCATCATCAAAGCCTGCGCATCCGTCGGAAACGCGGGATACGGCTTTGTAATCAGCGGATGCGCCGCGCAAAGCTTCCCGCTGCGGCGAAGCCGAAGTCCGTCCGCATCCGTGTCCACCGTGCAGCCCATTGACTGAAGCGCATTCGTTACGGCGGCAAGATGCTCCGGCACAACGCGCTCCAGACGGACATCGCCGCCGGCGGCGGCTGCCGCGCAGAGATAGGTCGCGGCCGCGATACGGTCAGGCAAAACAGAGTGCTGCGCGAAGGATTTCGGATGAAAGCCGCTGATATGTATCTCCGGCGTTCCGGCGCCGTGGATCTGCGCGCCTTTCGCATTCAGGAAATTCTGAAGATCAACGATCTCAGGTTCCCGCGCAGCATTGGTCAGAACGGTCGTGCCATCCGCGGCACACGCCGCAAGCATGACATTTTCCGTTGCGCCCACGCTCGGAAAATCAAGATTGATATGTGTACCGGTCAGTTTCTTTGCGCGGCAGCAGACTTCGCCGCCGGACTCCGTAACCTCGGCGCCAAGCTCGCGGAGCGCCTTGAGGTGAAGGTCGATCGGTCGGCTGCCCAGCTCGCAGCCTCCGGGTGCGGAAAGACGCACCTCGCCGCAGCGCGCCAGAATTGCGCCCATAAACATCACAGACGAGCGCATTTTGATCATCAGAGAATGGGGAATGCAATTCTCGTTCATTCCGCCGGAGTCTACCAGTATTTTCCCTCTATTTTGCATCACGCCGCAGCCAAGATGCTGCAGAATTTCAAGAGAAGCGTCCACATCCAGCAATTCCGGGCAGTGGTCCAGACAGGATACCCCACCGCCGACGATGCTTGCCGCAAGAATCGGCAGCACCGCGTTTTTAGAGCCCTGTACTGTCGTGCTCCCCTGCAGCGCATTTCCGCCTGCAACGCTCCATAACGGCATAGTCATTCCTCCGCATATTCAACATTTTCAAGTTATCCTATGCGAAGCGCGGAGACAATGACATTATTTTGCATATTTCAGCACAAGATCGACGATACAATTGGTCGCATCGGGCACACCGCAGCGTTTCATTGCGGCAGACATCTGTTTCAGCTTATTCTGATCGTTGAGAAGCCCCAGCACACGGTTATAGAGCTTCTCCGCATCAAATTCGCCCTCAAGCAGCACATCCGCCGCCCCGGCAGCTTCCAGAAGACGCGCATTTTTCTCCTGATGGTTGTTCGTCACGTTCGGGGACGGAATCAGAAGCGCCGGTTTGCCGAGCGCAGCCAGTTCGCCAAGCGTCGAAGCTCCGCTGCGGCATACGATCAGATCCGCCGCCGCCATAACATCTGCCATATCGTAAATATACTCGCGGATCGATACCCCATGCTCCGGCAGCGATTCGCCGCACCGGGCGCACACCGTCTCATTCAGCGCTGTGTAGCCGCGCTTTCCCGCAGAATGCACCAGCAGGAAATCACGGCGGTTTGCGGTCATCGGCGCAAACTCGCGCATAATGCCGTTCATGTGATCGCTTCCGAGGCTCCCCCAGACGGACAGCAGCAGCTTCGCGTCCTGCGCAACGCCGAGGTGCGCTCTGGCCTCTTCACGCGATATATGCTCAAACCCGCCGCGCACCGGTGTTCCCGTAAAGACAACGTTGGCGCCCTTCGGATAATTCTCACGTACATTTTCAAAGCCGACCATCACGCAGTCAACCATTCGGGACAAGAACTTCGTTGTCAAACCGGGAACCGCATTGGACTCATGCACAAACGTCGGAATGCCGAGCTGATGCGCCGCTTTCAGCACGGGATAGCAGACGTATCCGCCCGTGCCGACGGCGACATCGGGCTGAAAGGCAGAAATAATGTTCTTCGCTTCGTGGGTACTCGTCAGAAGCGTTTTTGCTGTATGCAGATTATGCTTCAGTCCGGTGAGGCTCAGGCTGCGGCTGAGATTGCTGATCTCTACGGTTTTGATGTCAAATCCTTCACGTGGAACCAGCTCGCTCTCCATCATGCCCTTTGCGCCGACAAACAGGAATTCAGCTTCGGGCATCAGCTCCTTCAGCCTTCCGGCAACGCCGAGCGCCGGATTGATATGACCGGCAGTACCGCCGCAGGTAAATAAGAATTTCATATCCTTTCCGCCTTCCGACTGCCGCAAAACGAATGAATGCGGCAATCAACTTCTATTATCCGTTCTGCCGTGCAGGCGCAGCGGTGCTTTTCTTTTTCCGCACGCCCGGCTTGATAAACTTCTTATCCGGAATATCGCGTGAGATCGATAGAACGATCCCCATTTCCGCAAGCTGAATCAGCAGCGCCGTTCCTCCGTAAGAAAAGAACGGGAGCGAAATGCCGGTGCAGGGGATCAGATTGGTCACAACGGCAATATTCAGAATCACCTGCAGCGCAAGCAGTGAGGTGATCCCGCCGCAAACAAGAAAGCTGTACATATCGCGGCAGTGCATCGCCAGCCAGTAGCCGCGGATAATCAAAAGCGCAAACAGGATGAGAATCAAAACAGCGCCGATAAATCCGAGTTCTTCGCAGACAACGGAGAAGATAAAGTCATTATGCTCTTCCGGAAGATAGAGATATTTCTGACGACTGTTTCCGAGTCCGAGTCCGCTGAAGCCTCCGCTGCCGATGGCATACAGCGACTGCACGATCTGATAGCCCGTGTCAGAGGTATCTGCAAACGGATCAAGCCATGCGGATATACGGCTCGAGGAATAATCCAGCACACTCACGGCGAGGAAAAAACCGAGCCCGACCACGCCGCCGCCGATAAAGAACCAGTACAGGCGCGTACCGCCGAGCAGCATCATGGCTGCCGTGATCGCAACAATGATGATGGAGGCGGAAAGATGCGGTTCAAGGATCAGCAGACCGATCACAACTGCGGCAACGATTGCATACGGGATCACACCGTAACGAAACGTTTTCATCTTCCCCCGGAAGCGGCAGATCAGCGTTGCGTCAAAAAGTATGACGGCGATCTTGGCAATCTCCGAGGGCTGAAAAGTCACGCCGAACAATTCAAACCAGCGGCGCGCACCGTTGACCTTTTTGCCGCCGATCAGAACAAGCAGCATCAGCATGATGGCGACCATAAGCACAAGCGTCGAAACCTTCCGGTAAAATCCGATCGGAAAAACAGAGGCCACGATCATAACGGCGACGCCAGCAACAGCAAAGAACAACTGGCGGGAAAAAAAGTATGTAGCGCTGTGGTTTTCCGTTGTGTAATACGATCTTGCAAAGCTGGAGGAAAGCACCATCACAACGCCGATGGCAAGCAGCAGCAGCGTCAGGAGCAGGAACGGAACATCCATGCTTCTGCGGGCAACGGACGAGTCATCGGAATAGTCCGCCAATCTGTTTTCCGGATAGTCCATGGATGATACCTCCCCTGATTATGATAACAACGAGCAAAATATTCTGTCAGAATCTGGCGCTCACGCCGAAAAACGAAAAAACGGCAAATACGGCGGATACTGCGGCAAAGAGCAAAAACAGTTCCTTCTCTTTCCACTTTTTCCCGGTCCAGCCGCCCATCTCGAGATGATGATGCAGCGGCGCCATTTTGAAAATACGCTTGCCGTGGGTCAGTTTAAAATACACGATCTGAATAATATCCGACAGCGTTTCCACAATGAACACGATCCCAAGCGTAACGAGGATCAGCGGCATATCGTAGGCGAACGCCATTGCGACGACCGCGCCGCCAAGGAACAGGCTCCCGGTGTCGCCCATAAAGATTTTTGCCGGATTGAAGTTGTAAGTCAGAAAACCGAGGAGACCGCCCGTGATCGCCGCCGCAAAGATTCCGAGGGAGAGGAAGCGCTCACCCCAGTAAAACGCCAAAACCGTATAGAAAATGAACACCGGCATACTTGTACCGGCAGCAAGGCCGTCCACGCCGTCGGTGATGTTGACGGCATTCACCGTGCCGACGATGACAAGCGCCGCAAACACAACATA
>JAZQNZ010000024.1:0-3714 GCA_045627665.1 Oscillospiraceae bacterium | reverse complement strand
AGGCGCGGACATAATAGATGCCGGGCATCTGCTTTGCGGCTTCGATCGCTGCTTCCACTCTGACCCGGTCATAGGATAGGAACAGTCCCGTCACCTGCGGCGCGTCGGCGTCTCCGCCGCGCACCTTCGCCTTTGCGTCGGCGCGTACCGTGCCGTTATGTGTCAGATACATCCCGCACTTTGGGGCGCTCTCGTCCGCCTTGGCCTCCCGCAGCCACTGCTCCACGGAGGGAACGGTTTTTTTTGCGGGTGCTGCGGCGCACTCGGCGCTTCCCTCGCTGTAGAGCATTTTCAGTCCGTGGCCGATGGCCTTCTGCACGGCGGCAAAATTCTCCCGCGCTGCTTTCTCACTGCCGGGGAGATTGATGATCAGCGTCCGGCCGCGGATGCCCGCCGTCTCGCGGGAGAGGCAGCCGTGGGGCGTGATTTTGAGGCTCTCGGCGCGCATGGCCTCCGGGATGCCCGGCGTTTCCCTCTCGATGACGGCCTTTGTTGCCTCCGGCGTTACATCCCGGGGCGAAAAGCCGGTGCCGCCGGTGGTCAGCACCAGTGCAATCTGTTTTTCATCGCTGCATTTCAGAAGCTCGGCTTTGATCTGCTCTGCTTCATCGGGGACGATGGCGGTATGGACAACGTCGTATCCCTCGCTTTTCAGCAGTTCGCAGAGCGCAGGGCCGCTGGTATCGACGCGCTCGCCGCGGAAGCCCTTGTCACTGACGGTGATGACCGCTGCCTGATAGCTCATGCCTGTTCCTCCCGATAAAAATCTCCGTGGACGCCGCCGTGCTTCTCCAGCAGGCGGATGTCCGAGATCACCATATCCTTCTGTACGGCCTTGCACATATCATAGACGGTCAGCGCCGCAACGGATACGGCGGTCAGCGCCTCCATCTCCACGCCGGTGCGGCCGTCGCAGCGGACCTCGGCGGTGATCTCCACGGCGAGGTCGGTCTCGTTCAGGCTGAGATGCAGGTCGATCCCGTCCACTGCCACGGGGTGGCACATGGGAATGAGATCGGGAGTGCGCTTCGCGCCCATGATGCCGGCCACCTGCGCCACGGTGAGCACGTCGCCTTTTTTCATGCCGCCGGAGCGGATGAGGGCGAAGGTCTCCGCATTCACCAGCACGCGCCCTGCGGCAACGGCGGTGCGGCGCGTCTCCGGCTTTTCGCCCACATCCACCATTTTTGCACGGCCTTCATTGTTGAAATGGGTAAAATCCTGTGTTTCTTTCATCACGATCTCCCTGTAAATGAACTCGGCAATGCCGTCATAATCATCCAAAGCGAAGCGGGGGATTTTTCCTGCGGCGATCTCCTCGTCGGTTACGACGGCGAGATAGCGGTTCAGGTCGGCAGACGGGAAACCCTTGCCCGTCGCGGCACGGGAGATGCCGATCTGCGGCAGATCTTCGTTTTTATAGCCCTCCACCAGCACGAGATCCGCACCGCGGATGTCCGCAAGGATTTCCGACAGCGTTCTGCCGTACTGCGAAACGGACGCCGTTTTCTCCTGCGAGGAGATCACAACGGTGTCCGCACCTGCCCGGGAAAAGCGGAAGGAGTCCTTTCCCTCGCGGTCGATCTCAAAGCCGTGAGCGTCATGCTTGATGACGGCGATGCGCAGCCCCTTTGCCTTCAGCCGCGGGATCAGTTGTTCGATGAGGGTCGTCTTGCCAGTGCCGGAATATGCGGCAAAGGCGACGGCGGACGTGGCCATAATTCAGCCTCCGATCTGATTCATACTGCGCCCGGCCTCGCTGTGCTCCTCGGATGAGAGCTGCGGATGCTGTGCCGGTTTTCGCAGAATTGCCGTTTTTATCGTCTCGCGCATCCCTGCGCGGTCAAGTCCCTTGATGGAGTATTCCGCCGCGGAATGCAGGCAGGGCTTCACCTTGCCGTCCGCCGTGATGCGGATGCGGTTGCATTCGCCGCAGAAATGGGCACTGACCGGGCTGATGAGTCCGATGCTGCCCTGTGCTCCCGGCAGACGATAGAGCCGGGCGACGCCGTCCGGTTCCGGCACAGCTTCCAGCGCCGGAAGCTGCGTCAGAACATAGTCGTTCGGCAGATACGCTTCGCGCCCGAACTCGCCGTCCACCATCGGCATCAGTTCGATGAAGCGCACATCGACCGGCCACCGCAGCGTCAGCGCTGCCAGCGCTTCGATCTCGTCATCATTGAACCCGCCGATGAGAACGGAGTTGATCTTGACCTTTTCAAAGCCGGTATTCAGTGCAGCATCAATGCCGCGCAGCGCGTCGTCCAGAGATCCGACGCGGGTGATGGCGCGGTATTTGTCTGCATCCAGCGTGTCCAGACTGATGTTGAGCCGGGAAACGCCCGCGTCCTTCAGCGGAGCTGCCAGCGGCGGCAGCAGCGTCGCGTTGGTCGTGAGGGCAAGCTCCCGGATGTCGTCCACTGCGGATGCACGGCGGCAGATGGAGAGAATATTGCGCTTCACCAGCGGCTCGCCGCCCGTGATGCGCAGCTTTGTGACGCCGAGATCCGCCGCCGCTTCCACGGCGCAGATCATCTCGTCTTCGGTCAGCATTTCCGTATGCTGCTTCTTGCTGACGCCCTCCGCCGGCATACAGTAGCGGCAACGGAGGTTGCACAACTCCGTTACCGAGAGGCGCAGATAGCTGATTTCCCGTCCGAATGTGTCTTTCATATCAGTATTTCCCGAAGGTGCAGTTGGGGAAATGGCAGGTCTCGCACTGCTGGCAGAGACTGCCGTTGCCCAGATTCATCAGTTCATCCTTTGTGAAGCGCTCGCCCGCAAACACCTGCGGCAGCATCACGTCGAACATACTGGTGCGGTTGCTGATGGCGGAGCTGGGCACGCCCAGAATGGTCACGCCGCCGAGGTAGGCGACAAGGGACATGTTGCCGGGCTGTGCGGGCACGCCGTAGGTGACGATCTCCGCACCGAGGGCGCGGATCGCCGTTGGCGTCAGGTCATCGGGATCGACGCTCATGCCGCCGTGGAACACCAGCAGGTCGGCACCCGCGTCAAGATACTTCTGCGCCGCGCCGGACAGCATGGCAAGATCATCGTCGCAGATGGTCACGCCGAGGATCTCGCAGGGGTAAGCGCCCAGCCGGGCGCGGGCCACTGCCTCGAATTTGTCCTTGATGCGTCCGGAATAGACCTCCGAGCCGGTGATGATGATGCCGACGCGCAGGGGTTTGTAGGGCAGTAGCCGGAAAAGCTGCTTTCCTGCGCAGAGCGCCTCAGCCTGCGCGATGTTTTCCTCCTTCGTCACCAGCGGCACGATGCGCATGGACGCCGCGCGTGCTCCCGCCTTCACTGGATAGTGATCCGGCAGCGCGGTGATGGTGATGTCCCCGATGGAATTGAGCTGTTTCAGCAGCGCGGTGTCCGTGCGGAACATGCCGTCCGCATCGGCAATCAGCGTTACCTTGCCCTCGGAAGGGCCGTTGTAGTGGGCATTTTCCGTTGGCGCCATTGCAGCCATGCGCAGGGCGCAGTCCTCCTCATGCACCTCGCCCGCGTTTTCCTCCCAGACGAAGATATGGTGCTTTCCGATATCCAGAAACTGCGGGATATCGGCCTCCTCGATGACGTGACCGCGCTTGAACAGCGGACCCTTATACCCGTCCTTGATGACGGTAACATCGTGGCACAGCGTCATGCCGACGGCGTTTTCAACAGCGACTTTTTTCATATCACACCGTATATCCTTTCAAA
>JAZQNZ010000023.1:0-6409 GCA_045627665.1 Oscillospiraceae bacterium | reverse complement strand
GGAGGGCTCCTACACCACCTATCTCTTTGAAAAGGGTCTCGACAAGATCCTCAAGAAGGTCGGCGAGGAGACCACCGAGGTCATCATCGCCGCCAAGGCCGAGGACAAAAAAGAGACGATCTATGAGATCGCAGACCTCGCCTATCACGTCATGGTGCTGATGACCGAGCAGGGCATCTCGCTGGAGGAGATCCACCGCGAGCTGGCGTCCCGCCACGTCATCGACCACAAGGTCAAGCAGGAGAAAATGACATGATCCCACTTGCCGACTACCACGTCCACACCACCTTCTGCGACGGGAAAAACACCCCGGAGGAGATGGTGCGCGCCGCTGTCGCAAAGGGCATGACCGCCATCGGCTTTTCCGGGCACAGCCGCACCGCGTTTGACGAGAGCTGGTGCATGAGCGCCGACGGTACGGCGGCCTACCGCGCGGAGATCGCGCGGCTGAAGCAGAAGTATGCCGGGCGCATCCGCATCCTCTGCGGCACGGAGCAGGACTATTATTCCGACGCCGACACCGCCGGGTATGACTATGTGATCGGCTCGGTGCATTATGTCCTGCTCGGCGGAGCGTACGTCCCCGTGGACGAGTCGGCGGAGATCTTGCGCGCGGCGGCGGCAAAGCAGCTCGGCGGGGACGTCTATGCGCTGGCGGAGCTTTATTTCCGGACGGTCGCAGACGTTTTTGACAGGACGCGCTGCGACGTGATCGGGCATTTTGACCTCGTGAGCAAGTTTAACGAGGGCGGTGCGCTGCTGGACGAAAACCACCCGCGCTACGTTGCTGCGTGGCAGCGCGCGGCAGACCGGCTGCTGCAGAGCGGCAGACCCTTTGAGGTCAACACCGGAGCCATCTTCCGCGGGTATCGCAGCGAGCCGTATCCGGCGCCCGCCATGCAGGACTATCTCGCCGCGCGCGGCGCGCGGTTTCTGCTCTCCGGCGACGCCCACAGCGCCGACGCACTCTGCTTCCGCTTTGAAAAATGGGGCGCGCCGCTGCAGGAGCGGGGCGCGGAACTCGTTGATGCACCGTGCCTTCCCGGTAAATCTGTGGAAATAGGATGATTTTGCCCGGGAAAGAATGGGCAAGATTGGCAATTATGCGCTCTTGCCAGATTGTATACATCCATGCTATAATGCAGCAAAATCAAATATTGCAATTAAAGGATAGAGGCGCAGTTGTCAAGAGTAAGTCCGGTGCCGAAGGCTGACAGAGCCGTTGCCGGGACGAAAGGGGCCGCTGCCGAAGGTGGGATGCTTTGTCACCTCCCGCCTGGTTATGCGAATAAGATTCGCCTGACTGTCGCATTTGCGGAGAGCTATGTATTGATTGTGGAGTTCCCTGCCGTTCCCGTTTGCGGGTGAGGCAAAGGATGATGCAAAAATCACGCAGCTGATGCAAATGGCATTGGCTGCATTTTGTTTCCTGAGGATTGCGGTATTCGATCAAATCTTATCAAAAAATCAAAAGGAGACTGAACTCATGACTGCAAATCCCATCTTCCGCGGCGCTGCAACCGCACTGATTACCCCCCTGAACGCCGACGGCGTTGACTATGCCGCATTCGGCAGACTGATCGACTGGCAGATCGAGCAGGGCATTGATGCTCTGGTGATCGCCGGCACCACCGGCGAGGGCTCCACCCTCTCCGACAAGGAGCACCGCGAGGTTCTGCGCTTCGCCGCAGAGCGCATCGCAGGCCGCGTTCCCATGATTGCGGGCAGCGGCTCCAACGACACCGCTTACGCCATCGACCTGACGCGCTACGCCTGCTCCGTCGGCGCGGACGCGATGCTGGTCGTTACCCCTTACTACAACAAGGCCACCCAGAAGGGTCTCGTCGCCATGTATAACGCCATTGCGGACGCTTCCACCAAGCCCCTGATCCTGTATAACGTCCCCTCCCGCACCGGCGTGAACATCGAGCCCGCGACCTATGCCGCGCTGGCCGATCACCCCAACATCGCCGCCATCAAGGAGGCTAACGGCAATATCTCCAAGATCGTTGAGACTGCCGCGCTTGTCGGCGACAGGCTGGACATTTATTCCGGCAACGACGATCAGATCGTCCCCATCCTTGCCATGGGCGGCTCCGGTGTGATCTCCGTGCTGAGCAACCTCATGCCCAGGGAGACGAGCGAGCTTTGCAAGCGCTGCTTCAACGGCGATTTTGCCGGCGGCGCAGAAATGCAGAAGAAGTATCTGGCGCTGATCAACGCCCTGTTCTGCGAGGTCAACCCCATCCCCGTCAAGGCTGCGATGGCTGCAATGGGCTGGTGCGAAAACTTCGTCCGTCTGCCGCTGACGCTGATGGAGCAGGCGCACGAGGAAACCCTGCTCGCACTGATGCGTGAGCAGAATCTGATCTGAACGAAACGAGGATGAAGCTATGAGAATTCTTGTCAGCGGACTGTGCGGCCACATGGGAAACGAGGTCGCAAAGCTTGCCGCCGAGGGCTACCGCGGCGCGGAGCTGGTCGCAGGCGTGGACTTTTGCAATGCCGCCGCGGCGAGCATCCCCTGCGCATCAAGCTTTGACGATGCGGAGACAAATGTGGACTGTATCATTGATTTTTCCCACCATAGCTGCACCAATGCCCTGCTGGATTTTGCCGTGCGCAATCAGCTCCCGCTGGTGCTTGCCACCACCGGACAGACCGATGAAGAGCGCGCCGCCATCACCGCCGCCGCAAAGGAAATCCCGCTGTTTTTCGCGGCGAACTTTTCCATGGGCGTTGCGCTGCTGATCGAGCTTGCAAAAAAGACCGCCGCCGCCATGCCGGAGGCGGAGATCGAGATCATCGAAAAGCACCACGACCGCAAGATCGACGCGCCGAGCGGCACCGCGCTCGCCATCGCCTCCGCCATCACCGAGGTGCGCCCCGCCGCGACCGTCAACTGCGGACGCAGCGGTCAGGCCAAGCGCACCAAAGAGGAGATCGGCATCCACGCTATCCGCATGGGCCATATCCTCGGCGAGCACCAGGTCATCATCGGCACGCCCAACCAGACCATCACCCTGAAGCACGAGGCGCACAGCCGCGCCCTGTTTGCCGAGGGCGCACTCGCCGCCGCCGAATTTCTCTGCGGCAAGCGCCCGGGACTTTATGACATGAAAAGCATGATCTCATTTTGAGAGAAGGGAAACCCTATGAAGCTTGCTATTTACGGTTACGGCAACATCGGCCGCGGCGTGGAGCTTGCCGTAAGGCAGAACCCCGATATGGTTCTGACCGGCGTTTTCACGCGGCGTGCGCCCGAAACGGTTCAAACGCTGACCGGCGTCCCCGTTTATGCGGCGGACAGCATCATGGAGCATTCGTCCGAGATCGACACGGTCGTTCTGTGCGGCGGCAGCGCCACCGATCTGCCCGTGCTGACGCCGATGCTCGCGGAGCTCTTCAACGTTGTGGACAGCTTTGGCACCCACGCCCGCATCCCGGAGCATTTTGCCGCGGTGGACGCTGCGGCGAAAAAGGCCGGGACAACGGCGCTGATCTCCGGCGGCTGGGACCCCGGTATGTTCTCCCTCGCCCGCATCTACGGCGCGGCGATCCTGCCAGACGGGAAGGACTATACCTTCTGGGGCCGCGGCGTCAGTCAGGGACACTCCGACGCCATCCGCCGCATTCCCGGCGTTGCCGACGCGCGGCAGTACACCGTTCCCATCCCCGCCGCACTGGAGGCCGTCCGCAGCGGCGCACAGCCGGAGCTGTCGGCGCGCCAGAAGCATCTGCGCGAATGCTATGTCGTTGCGGAGCCGGGCGCGGATCGCGCCGCCATTGAGACGGCGATCAAAACCATGCCGAACTATTTTGCCGACTATGACACCACCGTGACCTTTATCACGGCGGAGGAGATGCGCCGCGACCACGCCGCGCTGCCGCACGGCGGATTTGTCATCCGTACCGGCAGCACCGGACTGCACGGCGAGCATCACCACACCATTGAATATAAGCTGGAGCTGGACTCCAACCCCGAATTTACCGCAGGCGTGCTCGCCGCGCTTGCGCGCGCCGTCACCAGACTGCAGGGCAGAGGGCAGACCGGCTGCAAGACAATTTTTGACATCGCTCCGGCAGACCTGTCCCCGCTTTCCCCGGAGGAACTGCGGGCACATCTGCTCTGAGCGGAAAGGATCGGGAATGAACAACTTCGTTTGCGACAATCTTACGGCTGATCCGCAGGGCCGCCTGCGCTTCGCCGGACAGGACGCCGCCGCGCTGGCCGCGCGCTACGGCACGCCGCTGTATCTGATGGATGAGGATCGGCTGCGCCATAACTGCCGCGTTTACACCGATGCGTTTCAGCGCTGCTTCGGCGGGAACGGGCGCGTGCTGTTTGCCAGCAAAGCCTGCTCCTTCAAGCAGATGTACCGCATTGCGCAGGAGGAGGGCATGGGGATCGACGTGGTCTCCTCCGGCGAGATCTATACGGCGCAGCAGGCGGGGTTTGATCTCGCAAACGCGTATTTTCACTCCAACAACAAGACCGACGAGGACATCGCCTTTGCGATGGACTGCGGCGTCGGTTACTTCGTTGCGGACAACGAGGAGGAAGTCCGCGCCGTGGAGGCGGAGGCCGCAAGGCGCGGCGCGAAGCAGAAGATCCTGCTGCGCCTCACGCCCGGCATCGACCCCCACACCTATGCCGCGGTGGACACCGGGCGGGTGGACTCCAAGTTCGGCACCGCGATCGAGACCGGTCAGGCGGATGAGCTGATCGCCTATACCCTCCGGCAGACGCACATCGACCTTGCGGGCTACCACTGCCACGTCGGCTCGCAGGTGTTTACGGAAAACGTCTTTGAGCGCGCGGTCGTCGTCATGCTCAACTTCATCGCCCACATCGCGGAGACGCAGGGCTATACCCCGCGGGAGCTGGATCTCGGCGGCGGCTACGGCGTCCGCTATGTCTGCTCCGATCCGGAGCTGAATATTGCGCAGAAGATCGCCGAGGCTGCGGAGGTTTTCCACGATACCTGCCGCAGATTGAATCTCCCGGAGCCGATGATCCTCATGGAGCCGGGACGCAGCATCGTTGCCGATGCAGGTCTGACGCTCTATACCGTCGGCACGGTCAAGAAGATCCCCGGCTACAAGAACTATGTTTCCGTGGACGGGGGCATGACCGATAATCCCCGCTTTGCCCTGTACGGCTCGCGCTACACCTGCCTTGCCGCAGAGAAGCTGAACGAGGACTGCGATTTCGTCTGCGACGTTGTGGGCCGCTGCTGCGAGAGCGGCGACATCATTCAGCCGAACGTCGGGCTGCCGCAGAGCATCGGACGCGGCGACATCCTCGCCGTGTGCACCACCGGCGCATACAATTACTCCATGGCGTCCAACTACAACCGCATCCCGCGTCCGCCCGTCGTCATGCTGCGCGGCGGCGAAAGCTATGTCGCCGTCCGGCGCGAGACGCTGCGCGACCTGCTCAGTCTGGATGAGTGAGCGCGGAAAATCCGAGAATTACAAAAGAGAAGGACTGGAAAATCAAAATGGAAACGATCGTTGTGAAATTCGGCGGAAGCTCCCTCGCGGACGCGGCGCAGTTCCGCAAGGTTGCCGATATTATCAGAGCAGACAAGCGCCGCCGCTTCGTCGTGGCGTCCGCACCCGGCAAGCGCAACAGCGGCGACACCAAGGTGACCGATCTGCTGTACCGCTGCTATGATCTTGCCTGTGCCGGCGGCGACTGGGCCACGGTTCTGGAGCAGATCCGCACCCGCTTTTCGAATATTATCACAGAGCTGAACATTGATTTTGCGCTGGACAGCGAGATCGAGATCATCCGCGCACATCTGACCGCAGCCCCCGGCCGCGATTATATGGCGAGCCGCGGAGAGTATCTCAACTCCAAGATCCTTGCCGCATATCTGGGCTTCCCGTTTTTTGACGCGGCGCCGCTGATCCGCTTTGCACCCGACGGTACTTTTGACGAGGAGCAGACCAATACCCTGCTGGGCAGCGCGCTCTCCGGGGAGGCGTTTGCGGTCGTGCCCGGTTTTTACGGCGCAACAGCCGACGGCACCGTTCGTACCAAGTTGCGCGGAGGCTCGGATGTGACCGGCGCACTCGTTGCGCGCGCGGTCGGCGCGGATGTTTACGAAAACTGGACGGACGTGTCCGGCGTGCTGTTTACCGATCCGCGCATCGTTGACAATCCCCAGACCATCGAGTATATCACCTACCGCGAGCTGCGCGAGCTTTCCTATATGGGCGCCTCCGTGCTGCATGAGGACGCGGTGTTCCCCGTCCGCAAGGCGGGCATCCCCATCAACATCCGCAATACCAACCGTCCCGCCGACAACGGCACCATGATCGTCGCCGCGCTGCCGGAGGGCTTCCGGATGCGCACGGTCACCGGCGTTGCCGGACACAAGGGCTTTACGAGCATCCTTGT
>JAZQNZ010000022.1:0-2796 GCA_045627665.1 Oscillospiraceae bacterium | reverse complement strand
CCTTGACGATGCAGCGGCTCGGAAACGCGATGCCCGCATTGCGGTTGCGGTCGATCAGCGCCAGCGCGGGCGCGGGATCGAGCTGCGCGACGGCGCGGTTCATGGCAAGATACGTCGACCCGTGAATATTTCTTTGCTCGATCTCCTCCACTGTCGCAAAGGCGATACCGTAGGCGATTGCCTGCTCTTTGATAACGTCAAAGAGCGCCTCGCGCTTTTTCTCCGTCAGCTTCTTGGAGTCGTCAAGGCCGGCGATGACAAGGCCATGCGGCAGGGTGACCGCCGCGGCGCATACCGGCCCGGCCAAGGGGCCGCGTCCGGCCTCATCCACGCCGCAGACGGGTGCGATCCCGCCGGCGCATATTTCGTTTTCGATCTCCCACAAGTCCATACTTCACTCTGTCGGCGGCGTCTCCAGAGAGATGCGCCCCAGCTTTCCGTCGTGGTATTCGCTGAGCAGGATGTTCGCCATGCGCTCGATGTCCACCTCGCCGCCGGAAATGAGAAAGCCGCGCTTTCGCCCCGCGTCCTCCAGCAGCTCAAAGCCGTTTTTCTCCGCGTCCGGCGTAAACTTATAGCGCCCCACGATCGCATCGGGATACATGGCGCGCAGGCGCAGCATAAAGTTTGCCGCCAGCGTCTCCTTATCCAGCACGTCCGCCTTGATGGCGTTGGTGAGCGCAAGCGCTTCGCCCACCGCCTGCGAATCGAATTTCGGCCAGAGGATGCCGGGGGTGTCCAGCAGATCCAGTCCCCTGTCGATGCTGATCCACTGCTTGCCGCGCGTCACGCCCGGCTTGTCTCCCGCAACGGCGGCCTTGCGCCCCGCGACCTTATTGATAAATGTGCTCTTGCCGACGTTTGGGATGCCGAGGATCATCACGCGCAGCGGACGGTTTCCCTGCCCCTTTGCTTCCAGCGCCGCGATTTTGTCCTTCAGCACGCTGCGGACAGCGGCGGAAAACTCCTTCACGCCCTTTCCGCTCTTCGCATCCGTTTCCAGAACGGCAAGTCCCTGCCGCTTAAAGTATTCCCGCCAGCGGGCGGTCACATCCGGGTCGGCCAGATCGATGCGGTTGAGGATGACGAGCCGCGGCTTGTCCCCTGCCAGACGGTCAATATCCGGGTTGCGGCTGGACGCCGGGATTCGGGCGTCCAGAATCTCCGCCACGGCATCGACGAGCTTCATGTTCTCGTCGATCATGCGCTGGGCTTTCGTCATGTGCCCCGGAAACCACTGGATCGCAAGTTGTGTGTACTGTTCGTTCATATAGCTCCGTTCGTGTTCAGAAAAGCAGTCCGATTTTGCTCAGCGGCAGCATGCGCACGTACGCTCTGCCGAGGATCATGCGCTCGTCCACGCAGCCGATGCTGTTCGTTCGGCTGTCCGTGGAGCGGTTGCGGTTGTCGCCCATGACAAAGATGCAGCCCTCCGGCACGGTCACCGGCTCGGTAAAGTCCTCGGGCGAGGTGGTCAGGGCGTTGATATACGGCTCGTCCAGCGCATATCCGTCCACATACACAACGCCCTCGGTAAAGTCAATATCAACAGTCTGTCCCTCGGTGGCAATCACGCGCTTGACGATCGGCTCTTCCATAAAGGACTCCTTGCGGAGCACAACAATATCGCCGTATTTCGGCTCATAAAACAGCTTGCTGACGATCAGGCGGTCGCCCTCCTCCAGTGTCGGCACCATGCTCGAGCCGATCACGCCCACCGTTCTGCCGAAAAATGTAAAAAGAATGATGCAGAACACCAGCGCGGTCACGAGGCAATCCAGCCAGTCAAACGCTTCGGAGTATTTTTTCGTTTCCGGTTCCTGCGGCTTCTGTTCATTCAGGAACTCCTGATTTTCGTCCATTACGGTTCCTCCGCTAAAAAACTTGATTTTATATTATACAACCGTTCCGTATCAATACGCAACAAAAAAATCGGCGCGATCTGAAAATCGTGCCGATTTTTTTCTTTTCGGTTGCAAGCCGACGGCTTACAGACGCTCCTTGACCTTGGCGGCCTTGCCGACGCGGTTGCGCAGGTAGTAGAGCTTTGCTCTGCGGACCTTGCCCTTGCGGACGGTCTCAACAGAAACGATGGTGGGAGAGTGCACCGGGAACACCTTCTCGCAGCCGACATTGTAGGAGATGCGGCGGACCGTGATGGTCTCGTTGATGCCGCCGTGCTTCTTTGCAATGATGGTGCCTTCGAAAGCCTGGGTACGCTCACGGTTGCCTTCCTTGACGCGGACAGTGACACGGACGGTGTCGCCGACGTTCATCTCGGGCAGAGAAGCCTTCATGTACTTCTCGGTCAGGGTCTGGATCAGATCTGCCATTTGTATTGTTCCTTCCTTTTATAGACGTTCATACCGGAGGGCCCCACTGTGCCGCGGAAGCGGACCGTCTTATTTCATATCTGCCTCTTTACAGGCCGATATAGTTTATCACGGATATTTCGGATTTGCAAGCATTTTTTACCGGAAAACCTTCATTTTTTCGGTGTAGACCTTAAGCCGGGTAAACCCCGCAAAGTCCGGCGCCAGCTCCGGCGCGATCTGGCGCAGTGCGCTCACCAGATGCTCGGGGTTCAGCGTCGGCTCCTGGGCGGAGATGACCGCGGTCAGGCGGACGCACTTCTCTCCCGCCGAAAAACCGAGGTCGCGGATGGCGGGCGCAATGTCGCTCTCGCCCTCGCCGCGTTTGGTCTTTCTCGTGATAACGATCTGTTCCTGTGCAAAAAACGTCTGCAGACCGTCGCGCATTGCGGCAGCGTCACGGTCGTCATACTCGAAAACGCCG
>JAZQNZ010000021.1:0-2625 GCA_045627665.1 Oscillospiraceae bacterium | reverse complement strand
GCGTTCCGCGGCCTGATCGCGGACGAGCCGCTGCTGCGCACCCGCTTTGAGCTGCGCGCCGGCGCTCCCGCCGCCGGGGTGGAAGCTGCGGTGGATTTCACACTGCCCGTTCTCTCCGCCGAAACCGAGGTGGAAGCCTTTGCTGCATTCCTGCAGCCTTTTGCGCTGAATACCGCTCCGCTGCTGCACGCCGCGCTGTGGGAAGACCCTGACGGCAAAACCGTTCTGATGGTGGATATCCATCACATCATCGGCGACGGGCAGAGCACCCCCATGATTCTTGACCGGCTCAGTACGCTGTACGACGGCGAAACGATCAAGCCCCACCTTGCCCTGCATGACTACACCTGCCACTGTGAGACGCACGGCAGCGCGGATACCGACGCATCGCTCCGTTACTGGAAACGCGCCCTGACCGGCTGCTCCGTCATCCTCGATCTTCCGACGGATCATGTCCGCCCGCAGGTCTTCTCGTTCCGCGGCAGCGTAGAAACCGCGCCTCTCTCTGCGGAGGCGACCGCCGCTGCAGAAAAGCTCTGTGCCGCACATGAGTTGACGCCGTATATGCTCTTTTCCGGCGTGCTCGGCATCCTCTTCTCTCGTCTTTCCGGTCAGGAGGACATTTTGCTCGGCTCGCCCGTCTCCGAACGCACCCGTCCCGAGCTGCTGAATGTCTGCGGCCCGCTGATGGCAACGCTCCCGCTGCGCCTGCAGCCGGAAGGCAAGCTGAGCGTGAAGGAATACTTCCGCCGCGTCAAGGACGCCGCCGTCGCCATGCTCGACCATTCGGACTGCCCGCTGGAGGACATCATCGCCGCGCTGAATCTGCCCCGTTCGCTGGAACGCAACCCCCTGTATCAGGTACTGTTCCAGGTGCGTCCGCTGGATGTAGAGGCGTTCCGCCTCGGCGGCAGCGCACTGGAATATGTCCCCGTCCCGACGGACACCGCCAAGCTCGACCTCACCATTGAAGCGGCGATGCACGGTGACCGCTGGGAGCTGCAGTTTGAATACGCCTCCGACCTGTTTGACCGCGAAACCGTCGCCTACTATGCCCGCTGCGCGGATGCGCTGCTCTGCGCCCTTGCCGCTGCGGATGAAACCGTGCCGCTGCACGCGCTTGATCCGCTCTCCGAAGCCGACCGCGAGCACTATCTTGCTGCGCCCCGCTCCGTCCGCATTCCCTATGCCGACCGCGCGCTGCACGAGTTCATTGCGGACACGACGGCGCAGCGCCCGGATGCTCCCGCCGTCATCTGGCACGGTGAAACGACGACCTTTGCCGCGCTGGAAGCCCGTGCCTGCGAGATCGCGGGTGTCCTGCGTGCAAACGGCGCCCGTCCCGGCGACGCCGTCGGTCTTGTCTGCCGACGCACGCCGGAGCTGCTCGCCGCGCTGCTTGCGGTGCTGCGCTGCGGCTGCGCCTACGTTCCCTTCCTCTCCGAATTTCCCGCTGCCCGCGTCGCCTACATGATGGAAACGGCGAACGTCCGCCTCATCCTCTGTGACGCCGCCTGCGCAGACGCGCTGCCCGAGGATGCGCGCGTGCGTCCCGTGGTCTGCACGGAGGACGCTGCCGCGCCGTTCACGGATGTCGTGCCGGTACAGGGCAGCGACCCGATGTATATTCTCTTCACCTCCGGCTCCACCGGCAAGCCCAAGGGCGTCATGCTGCCCCACCGCGCGATCAGCAACTTGCTGGAGTCCATCCGCGGCTGGCTGACCGGGGAATCCGGTCCCGTGCTCTGCACGACCAACGCCGTATTCGACATTTTCATCACCGAAAGCCTGCTGGCGCTCGCACAGGGTCTCACCGTTGTGCTGGCGGACGAGGAGGAAATGCTCCTTCCGTGGCGTCTGGCGGAGCTGATCGACACATACCGTCCGCGCATCGCGCAGTTCACGCCCTCGCGCCTGCAGATGTGTCTGGGCAACACCGCCTTCGCCGCCGCGGTCAGTGCGCTGCACTTCACCATCGTCGCCGGCGAGATGATGCCCCCGTCGCTTGTCTCCCGCTTTGCCCGTCTCTGCCCCGGCGGCAGACTGGTCAATATGTACGGCCCGACTGAAGCGGCTGTCTATGTCACTGCCGGCGAGCTGTTCCCCGATGCGCCCGTCACCATCGGCGCTCCGCTGAATAACTGCCGCATCTACTTCCTTGCCCCCGGCACTGCGGAGCCCGTCCTGCCCGGGGCCCGCGGTGAGATCTGTGTCGCCGGTCCCTGCCTGGCAGACGGCTATGTTTCCCGTCCCGACCTCACAGCGGAGCACTTCACCGACGACCCCTTCTTCCCCGGCGAGCGTATGTACCGCACGGGCGACGTCGGCCGTCTCCGCACGGACGGCTCGATCGAATGTCTCGGCCGCATCGACGCGCAGGTGAAGATCAACGGCAACCGCGTCGAGCTCGGCGAGGTCACCGAATCGCTGCTGGCAAACGGTGCCAGGCAGGCAGCCGCCTTCCCCCGCAAGAATCCCCACGGCTCCGACACGCTCGTGGCTGCCGTCTCTCCCGAAACGCTCCGGGCCGCCGACCTCCGCGCCGCGCTCGCCCGCTCGCTTCCGCGCTACATGAACCCCTCCGCCATTCTGGCGCTGCCGCATCTGCCGCAGAACGCCAACGGC
>JAZQNZ010000020.1:0-3318 GCA_045627665.1 Oscillospiraceae bacterium | reverse complement strand
AGTGCCAGGTCAATGAGGCGCTTGTCACCGGTGAGGCAGACGAGATTCGGAAACAGCCGGGCGACAAGCTGCTTTCCGGCAGCTTCCTCGTGTCAGGCTCCTGCCGCGCGCGGCTGACTGCCGTCGGTGCGTACAGCTATGCCAGCCGACTGACGCTGGAGGCGAAGAAGAACGGAAAACCCAGGCAGGGGGAGATGATGCGCTCACTGAGCATCCTTGTCAAATGGATCGGCGTGATTATTATCCCCTTCGGCATTATCCTCTGCATCAAGGAGGTCAACTGGCTCGGCCGCAGCTTTACCGAGGGCGTTGTCAGCACGGTGGCTGCCGTGATCGGCATGATCCCGGAGGGGCTGTATCTTCTGACGAGTCTTGCGCTTGTCGCCAGCGTTCTGCGCCTTGCTCAGAAGAAAACGCTTGTCCATGAGATGAGCTGCATCGAAACACTCGCCCGTGTGGACACCGTCTGCGTGGATAAGACCGGCACCATTACCGAAAACAACATGGCGGTGGAGTCCGTCCGCCTGCTCTGTGAGGAGCGATATAACTCTGATGATATCGACATGATTATGTCGCGGTATCTCTCCGCAATGCACGATGACAACGACACGATGGCGGCGTTGCGTGAGTATTTTGCGGCGAAATCGTCCGGTGAGCATACGGAAAGCGGAAGCGAGCCTGCACTCGGCGTTTTACCGTTTACCTCCGTGAAAAAGTACGGCGGCGTCAGCTTTCATGAGGACGAGACCTATCTCCTCGGCGCACCGGATGTCCTGCTGGGCGCGCGGATGAGCGAATTCTCTGCGTTGCTGGAGGAATGCTCTGCGGACGGCAGCCGCGTGCTGCTTCTCGCCGATTACAGCGGCGGCTTGAATGATCCCGCGCTGACGGGCGAAATACTGCCGCTGGCGTTTATTCTTCTGCGCAACAGGATCCGCGCGGAAGCATACGATACTTTCCGCTATTTTGACGAACAGGGCGTTGCGATCAAGGTTATCTCCGGCGACAACCCGCTGACCGTTTCCGAGGTTGCGAAGCGCGCGGGGATCTGCGGCGCGGAGAACTATATTGACGCACGAACGCTGACCGACGACCGAAAGATCGCCGAGGCTGTTGAAACCTACACGGTGTTCGGCCGCGTTACGCCGGACCAGAAGCGCCGCATTGTCATTGCGCTGAAAAAGAAAAAGCACACCGTTGCCATGACCGGCGACGGCGTGAATGATGTGCTTGCACTCAAGGAGGCAGACTGCTCGATTGCCATGGCGTCCGGCAGCGATGCCGCAGCACAGGTCAGCCATATCGTTCTCCTTCGCAGCGATTTTTCCGTGCTGCCGAGCGTTGTGGCAGAGGGGCGCCGCGTCATCAATAATATTCAGCGCAGTGCAACGCTGTTTCTTGTCAAAAATATTTTTTCCTTTGCACTTGCCGTCGTATCGCTGATTTTTACAATGCCGTATCCGTTTTCTGCGGCGCAGCTCAGCCTTGTCAGCTCGCTTACGATCGGCTTCCCCGCCTTCGTTCTGGCGATGGAGCCGAATGAGAGCATTGTCAAAGGAAAATTCCTAAAAAATGTCATCGGCAACGCCATTCCGCCTGCCTTGGCAGATTTCGTCCTTATCATTGGCGTCATGCTGTTTTATTACGCTTTTCAGATCGACTCCGGCATGATGAGCACCATCTGCGCCGTGACGATGGGCATCGTCGGCATCCTTGTCATCATCCGTTTGTGCAAGCCCATGACCCTGATCCGCAAGCTGCTGATCGCAGCAGTGTGCATCGCATTTGCGTTCAGCGCGATTTTCCTCAAGGGACTATTTACGCTCTCTCCGCTGGATTTCGCGGGAATGCTGCTCCTTGTCGTTTTCGCCCTGCTTGCATGGCCGGCGCTCAATGTGGCATACCGTTTGCGTGACCGGCTGACCGGAAACTCTTCGAAAAAGCGTTCTGCTTCCGATAAAAACTGATATCTCACCATCACAGCGGGAATAATTCTTTCCCGCTGTGATTTTTTTGGTGTTGCTCCGGCGGGAGAACTGTGCGTTTGCCTATGATAGCCTGCGGTTATCCGATGCTTGTCGTTTTCCGGCGTTTTGTGGGTGGAAAATTTGCACTTGAGCTGCAAAAATTGTTTTTTTTTTAGTCTCCAAGGAGGAATATTACTATATTTTACAATCTTGTTAAATTTTTGCCTATATATTATTGATAAAATGGACTGTAAAATTTATAGGAAATGACAAAATGAATATAACCGATTGACATCAAACGGTAGAAATGATATAAAAAACTGTGGGAAGTCAAATTAACTGAATTTTCGATTAAAAATTTTAACGTTTTAGCTGACTGAAGATACTTAAATCATTTTCAATTTTTAACAAGTCCGTATTACATGACCGCTGTTTGCGGTGAGCCCGCCGCTTTACAAACAGCGGAGCAATGCTTATTTGAAATGGGTGCATGGTTATGACTCCGAGAGAAAATGCAATGGCGATTTATGAGCGCCGCCAGCCGGAAACCTATAACAACTTTATGGATTCGCTTGCGTTCGTCCTTGACCCGATCTTTGCCCGGGACATGATCCCGCGCGATGGTCAGATCCATAAGGATTCCTGGGGAACGCCGTTTCTTTTCGGCAAGGACTCTCCCGGTGCGCACCCGATGTTTACAGACGAAACCGCCGTGATCCGCGATATCACCAAATGGCGGGAGCAGGTTACCGTTCCCGGCTTTGAGGGGCTGGACTGGTCTGAAGCGGAGGCAAAAGCGGCTGAAGTCAACAGGGAAGACAAGTTCCTTGCGTTTTTCTGCACGCGCGGTCTTTTTGAGCGCAGCCATCATTTGATGGGAATGCAGAACGCCTTTGTCAATTACATGGAGTATCCCGAAGAAATGGCGGCGCTGCTGCGCGTGGTTGCGGACTTCAAGATCGAAACGATCAAGCAGGTTGCGCAGCATATCCACCCGGACGTGATCTTCTATCACGATGACTGGGGCTCCAAGCAGAATGTTTTTCTGCCGCCGACACTTTGGCGCGAAATCATTAAGCCGCTGCATACGGAGATCGTTCAGACTGCGCACGACTGCGGCATTATGTTTGTTCATCACGCGGACTGCATCTGCCAGCCGATCGTTCAGGATATGGTGGAAATGGGCATCGACATCTGGCAGGGCGTAATTCCGCAGAACGATATTGTCGAGATCCAGCGCATCACCGAAGGAAAGCTTGCGATGATCGGCGGAGTCGATGGCCCTGCGATTGATATTGCCAACATTACCGAAGAGCAGATTCGTGCAGAGGCACGCCGTGCGATTGATACA
>JAZQNZ010000019.1:0-3897 GCA_045627665.1 Oscillospiraceae bacterium | reverse complement strand
CAACGCGTTCTTCGGGCGTCAGTTCCTCCCGGTTTTCCATATCATCCATCGGACTCACCTCAATTCAGCCGCGCGGATCTTTTTCGGGGCGGCAATGAAGATTATTTATTTTCCAAGATATTCAATCTGCGCCGGCGTCAGCTTATCAATGGAAATACCGAGCGTCTCCAGCTTTTTGAATGCGACGGCCTGATCGATCTCACGCGGAACCTCGATAACGCCGGGCAGAAGCTTGCCGCGGTTTTCGGCAAGATACTGCGCAGAAAGCGCCTGAATGGCAAAGCTCATATCCATGATCTCGGCGGGATGACCGTCGCCAGCCGCAATATTGACAAGACGACCCTCGGCAAGGGTAAAGAGCTGCTTTCCGTTCGGCAGCACGAATCCCTCAATGTTATGCCGGGCTTCGTAGCACTCGACCGCGAGCTCATGCAATCCGGCAACATCGACCTCAACGTCAAAATGTCCCGCGTTGCAGAGGATCGCCCCATCCTTCATCATCTGGAAATGCTGTTTGCCGATCACGCCGCTGCAGCCGGTCACCGTCACAAAAATGTCGCCGATGGGCGCGGCGGCATCCATCGTCATGACCTCAAATCCGTCCATGTGCGCCTCGATTGCACGAACGGGATCGACCTCCGTGACGATCACTTTTGCGCCGAGGCCCTTCGCGCGCATGGCAACGCCCTTGCCGCACCAGCCGTATCCGGCAACCACAACATACTTTCCCGCGACGATCAGGTTCGTGGTACGGTTGATTCCGTCCCAGACGCTCTGACCGGTGCCGTAGCGGTTATCAAACAAATGCTTGCAGTCCGCCTCGTTGACCATCACCATCGGGAAGCGCAGCTCTCCCCTGCGCGCCATTGCCTTCAATCGCAAAATACCCGTCGTGGTTTCTTCGCAGCCGCCGATGACGTTCGGCAGAAGCTCCGGCATATCATTATGTATCATGCTGACAAGATCGCCGCCATCATCAATGATGATGTTCGGGCCGCAGCTCAATGCCGCACGCAGATCCGCTTCATACTCTTCCATCGTGCAGCCGTGGCGGGCAAAAACCTCCATCCCGCCGGCAGCGAGTGCGGCAGCAACGTCATCCTGCGTTGAGAGCGGATTGGAGCCGGTAACGTACATTTCAGCTCCGCCGGCAGCAAGAACGCGGCAGAGATACGCCGTTTTGGCCTCAAGATGGACGGAAAGCGTGATCTTCAGACCACAGAAAGGCTTTGTCTCTTCAAAGCCTGCGCGAATCGAATTGAGAAGCGGCATATTGCGCGCGACCCAACTGATTTTTCTCTCCCCGGCGGGGGCAAGCGTGATATCGGCGATGTTGCTCATAACTGAATTGCTCCGTTTCGCTTTTTTGTTGTAGTTTATCACTTTTTCGACTTGATTACAACACTTCAGACGCAAAAACTCTCCGTGATTTTCACGGAGAGTTTTCAAAATTACAGCAGAAATATCAGGAGCGCTGTACAGCCTGCAAGAGCGGCTCCGATCGCGGCCCAGAGCGCCGGCGTGATCCGCGCCAGCACGCCTCCGCGCCCGGGCGACATCGCACTTTTGATATAATCATCGGCGACTTCCTGAGCCTCTTTCAGGGCGTTTGCCCTGCCGCTTTTGCCGATAAAATCCTCACGTACGATAAAAATTGCCTGTTCAAACACCTTCGGGTCGGGAGACTTTACCACGACGATCCGCTTGCTTGTTCCCTTTACCACGTTCCTGCCCTCCTTCGGCGGCCTTGCTTCGATTTGTTCCCAGTTTAACCGTTTCGGCAGCGCCTTATACATGCCGGGAACATAGAGCCTCGTCCGACGGAATCTGTCATAAAATCGCAGCTTTCCCAATGCAGCTTTTCACTCCCGCTTCTCAACGCAGACCGCAAGCACAGTCATATCATCACTGCAGCCGTACTGCTTCAGCGATGTCTGAAGCATACTGCGTGCCAGCGTTTTCATATCCTGATTATCGTACTGCGACAGCAGCGTTCGCACCCATGCGTCGTTCGTTTCCGGAATCACGCCGTCGCTTGCGATCAGTGCAAGGCTGCCGGGGCGCAGACGCATTTTCACAATATCCGGCTCCGAAGCTGTCACACTGCTGAGTCCTGCTGCGAGCGTCTCGCTTCGGATGCGCCGTATGGTTTTGCCGCTTCTGACATAGCTCGGTGCAGCGCCGTATTTATAAAATGCCGCGTCACCGCTGAAAAGGTCGATGCATAGGAGATCGACGGTCGCAAATCCCCAGTCGTCAACGTTTTTCAGCAGCATAACGGAGTTGAGCATTCGCATGGCCAGAGCCGGTTCCGCACCGGCGCGCAGAAAGCGCTCGAGAATTCTGACGGCAGCAACGCTTTCTTTTGCGGCATTTTCACCGCTTCCCATACCGTCCGACAGAAGTATGCAGAGCACCCCCTGCTCCGTCTTGAAATAGGTTCCCCTGTCTCCGGAGACCGCCTCGCCCGTTTTCTTCATGGACGCGACGCCGACAGAGACGGTCAGCGGCTCAGCCTCCATGAGCGTGATCCGGCCTTCGACATTTTCATCGCTTCCGTTCGGACGGCAAAGCCGAACGCCGACAGCGTCGGAAAGCTTATCAAGATACCCCGGCTCGCGCAGCAGACGCTTCAGCTTGACGCTTTCAAGAAATATGTGAAGTCTGCCGGAGCGGTCACGAAAAACGGATATATCCGCATCGAGATCCATGCCGTTTAAGAAGCGCGTCAGACGCCGCTGGGCAAGAATATCCGGCCCGTATGCGTTTTCCAGCTCGTCGGACACTCCGTCCAGAATTTGCGACAGATCAAGATACTGCTGATAAGCCGCTGTTCTGTTTTCATTCAGGCGGGTATAAAACTGACGGCGGTACATTTGCCCGCGCAGCTCACCATTCACGGCGCTGACAAGCTCGTCCGCATGATGGCAATGCTCCAGAAAATGCTGCGGCAGATCTGCGCGATGCAGGACTCCGTTTGTCCGAATCAGCGTACTGACATCGTTGAACGCTGTGACCGTGTCAATATAGTTGCTGTTCCAGCACTGGGATTTGTTTTTACAGCGTGCGCAAACCTGCTCCGAGGCGCGGTCAAAGATCTGAGAGATATTTTCATCATTGTGCTTTCCGGAAAGCGTACTGTCCACCGTGACGTACAGATCATTGAATGCCCCTGCCATATGCCGCAGGCGCCGCGCCGTGAACTTTCGCAGACCGGTTTCGCCGCTTGTAAACTGTGTGTTGCGCAGCAGCGAGCCGAATCGATTCAGCACGCTGTTCGGAAGTACGATCAGGATAACGGATGCGATAAAGTTTTCATAGAGAATTTCCAGATGCAGCGCATCCGCCGCGCAGCAAATCACAGTCAACGCGCCGCAGAGGATATAGCTGAGAAGAAAAAGCAGCCGTCCCCGGCGGCAGAAGATCCCGGAAACAAGCGCAGAAAAAGTATATGACATTGCATAGAATGCCGCCGTGCCGGAAGAAACGTCCATTGCAACGCCGAGCACGATCCCGGCTGCCGCCCCGGAGAGGGGGCCTGCACGCAGTGCAGACATCTGCACGAGCGCAATCGCAAACACCCTCCCGAGCGAAAAAATGCCGGATATCTGAGCACGCGTCAGCGCCATGAGCACACAGGCAAAAAGAATGATCAGTGAAACGCCGTGTCGCAGCTCCCCTGCCTCCGTCGTATACTCCTCGCGAGAAAGCGCTTCCCGGAAAAAGTATGTACAACCGAAAGAAAGAAGCGTTTCCGAGATGATCGGAAAAACGGAAATCGCACCGCCGGATGTATATGCACCGAGAAATCCCGTCAGGAGCGAAAAAAAGGCCGCAACAGACGGCATAAAAAATGAGCGGCGATAGATCTTCAGGTCTTGAAAAATATATCCGGCC
>JAZQNZ010000018.1:0-3874 GCA_045627665.1 Oscillospiraceae bacterium | reverse complement strand
CGGAGAAAGGCCGTGACCTTCCCCATGTCGTCGCCGCCGTCCTCGCCGAAGAAGCGCCCGATGTCGGCGGCCGATTCCTCGGAGACGGCGAAATGCAGCGCTTTTTTGTCGTTGATGGCCTGCCAGAGGGCGTTTTGCTCGTTTTTGACGAAAAGCGCGCCCGTGGGACAGTTCTTCACGCATTGACCGCAGCCGATGCAGGTGCTTTCCGCGAGCGGCAGAGCCCCTTCGATCTTTGTCTGCTCACCGCGACCCAGTGCGCCGAGGTTCATCACGCCCACGGCCTCGCAGGCGGCCATGCACCGGCGGCACAGGACACATTTGGAGCTGTCCCGCACGATGCAGGCGGAGCTTTCATCGGCGCGGCGTTCATGGTAGACGCGGCTGTAGATGCGGTCGTCCATGCCGTAGCGGCGCAGAAGCGCGTGAAGCTCGCAATATGTATAGTTCGGGCAATATTCGCAATCCATGCGGTGGTGGCGGCAGATAAGGTCGAGCGTCGTTTTGCGCGACGCGATGACGCGCTCGCTTTCGGTCTGCACCTTCATGCCCTCCGCCGCTTTCGTGCGGCATGCCGGCATCAGCCGCGCCATGCCCTCGATCTCCACCATGCAGATGCGGCAGGCGGCGGGGTCGTTTCTGTCCTTGATGTAGCACAGCGTGGGGATGTCCACACCGGCGGCACGCGCCGCCTCCAGAATGGTCTGTCCCTGCTCAAAAGGTGTCGGACGGCCGTTGAGTTCAAAGCTCGGCATCGTCATCCTCCTCTCGGCAAAGGTTTTCAAAATCGTTTCGGAAGCAATCGTAAGCGCTGATAAAGGCGGTGGGGGCGGCCTGACCGAGAGCGCAGCGGGCGTTTTGAGAAATATAGTCCGCAAACTCACGCAGCTCACGCAGCTCGTCCTGCGTCATTTCTCCGTTCATCAGTCGTTGTAAGCCTCTTGTCAGCTCCGGCAGACCGTAGCGGCAGGGAACGCACATCCCGCAGCTCTGCTCCGCCAGAAAGGCCGTGCTTTCCAGCGCGAGGGAAACGGGGGACTCGTCCTCCGCAATAAAACGGATGCTGCCTGTGCCGAGGGAGAGACCCGCCTTGCGGCATCCGGCCACGCTCAGCTCCGTGTCCAGTCTGTCTGCTCCGGCGAAAGAGCCGGTCGCGCCGCCGCCGAGCTGAAAGCCCTTGAGCGCTTTTCCGTCCCTCATGCCGCCGGACAGCGCGAGAAGCTCCCTTGCCGTGACTGTGTGCACACATTCATAGACGCCCTCCGTCTCGCAGCCTGTGACGGTGTACAGCTTGGTCAGCGCGGTCTCCGGATCGTGTATAAGGGCTGCGACGGCGGCAAAGGTCTCGGCGTTATTGAGGATCGTCGGCTTTCCGAACAGACCGCAGGTGCCGGGGTAGGGCGGCTTCAGCCGCGGCTCGGCGCGTTTGCCCTCCAGCGATTGCAGCAGTCCGGTCTCCTCGCCGGCGACGTAGGCACCGCCGCCGCGAATGACCTGAAGATTAAAGCCGTTCAGGATGCCGTCTTTCCGCGCCTTTTCCGCGGCGGCTTTTGCCGCACGGAAGGCTGTTTCATATTCGGCGCGGACATAAAGAATTCCTTGGCTTATTCCCGTAGCCTCGGCGCACAGAAGCATCCCCTCGATCACGGCGTGCGGCGCGTTTTCCAGCAAAGCCCTGTCCTTGGCGGTCGCGCCCTCGCCCTCGCTGCCGTTTGCCACGATGTACTTTTCCGCGCCGGAGGCGTTTTTTGTCAGCTCCCATTTGTCGGCCACGGGGAAGCCGGAGCCGCTCCGTCCGAGAAGTCCGGCCTGACGGATGAGCGCGAGAATGTCGGTGTGCTCCGCTCTGACACGGCGAAGCGCCGCATAATCCTCGGGCAGACTCAACATAGACCCTGCCTTGCGGACGGGAAGCTCCGTCCATTCGCCGTCGGATGCGCCGCTGAACGCGGAATAGAAGCTCACCGCACCGGCGATGTCCCGAAGCGGCAGACCGAGCGTTTCGGCGAGCTCCTTTTGTGCTTCCGTCGTCAGCTCGCCGTTTTCCTCCTGCGCCGCCCAAAGCGTCGGCAGAAGAGTTACGCTTTCTCTCATCAGCGATTCGCCTCCTCAAACCAGCCGTAGGGCGGGTGGAAATAGCTTTTCCCGGGGCTGTCCGCGCCGCCGATGCGGAACACCTCGCCGGTGTCCTTGCGCTTGAAGAAGATGCGCTGACCGATAGGCAGGTTCATTTCCAGCGCGCCGGTGCGGCAGACCTCCACGCAGCAGCCGCAGTACCAGCACTCGTCCGGATAGGCCACAACGGGCGGCTGTCCCGGCTCGACGTTTGGCAGGATGGTCTGCATACGGCAGATGTTTACACAGGCGTTGCAGCCTACGCAGCGCTCCGCGTCAATGCTGACGGCGCGGGTCGGGCCGCTGGGATTGGGAAAAATATTCGCTTCACGCATCGCCCTTCGCCTCCTTGCGCCGACAGTTTCGGTAGTTCGTGAGATAGTCCGCCGCATAAGGGGCTTTCAGCCAGTACTGCGGGGGCTCTGTCCTTGTGACGAGCTTTCCGTCCTCTAAGTGACTGAACAGATAAGTCCCCGGCGGCACGTCCGCCTCGAGCTTCACCTTGCAGCCCATCATATACATCTCGGAGATCGCCATGCGCGTGTCACATTCCAGCACCCGCGCCAGCTCGTGGGGATTGCGGGCGTAGGTGTGCTGCGCTTCATTCTTTCGGATGTCGGCCATCCAGCGCAGACCGTGTTCGAGCACGGAGGGCGATTTCACATCGGCGCAGCACTGCTGCATGACGCGGGTCGTGCCGCCCCAAAGCTCCTTCCAGCTTATGAAATCGGCATCGTCGCCGCGCTCCCAGCGCTTCACGGGCGCGAGAATGTGTTCCTTCTGCGCCGCGATATCCTCGGGGCGGATTGCCGCGGCCTCGTGCCTGTCCGCGTACTCAAAGGCGCGGTTTCCGGCGTAAAAGCCGGAGGAGCAGGCGTAGGAGCTTCCCTCAAGACCCGAGTTGGCACCGGCGGCAAACAGCCCCGGCACGGTGGTCATCAGATTCCAGTCCACGGCGGGCTGCGCCTGCATCCCGAAGGATTCGGAGCGCCACGTTTCGCAGTTGTAGGGTGCGCCGTGGAACCAGCCGCCGGTCTTGTAGCCCTCCGGCTTCATGATCGGGGCCATCAGCATATCCCGGTCCGGGTCAAAGCCCTTGCGGGTGTAGAGGTCAAAGAGCGTGTAGCGGCTCTTTCCCTCGTTGCCGACCATCATGCCCCAGATGCTGCGGCGCTCCTCCTCCGGCATACCGGCCAGATCTGCCCACAGGGGCAGCTCGTATTCGCCCGCCGCGAGACGCTCCGGTAGGTCGTGCACAAGGTTCGGCGTGGCCGCACCCTTCCACACATCGCTGATCGTGGAGCCGCAGTAGGGCTGGTCGGCGGTGGGCTGATTGCGCTCGCGCACGCTTTCGAGGCGTTTTCCGTTTTTGTCCTCCCAGGGAATCTCTTTGCCCTGATTGTCCACGATGGTGCAGGGGAACCATGTGTTGTTGGGGTTGCCGACGCCGAAGCGCGGCCAGGCAAAGGGCGTCGGATTGCCGGGCTTTCCGTTTTTGTGCATCCCGTCGATGTCCGCGCCGGCCTCCCACGCCATGGAAAGACCCTCGCCCACCTCGTTCGGGTCCCAGCGCCAGCTGTTTCCCGTCAGCTCCGTGTTGTAGGTCCAGATCGTGCAGGAGTAGCCGCAGCTCAAAATCACGGCGGGGCAGTGAAACACGAACATTTCGCCGCTCTCCATGGAAAAGCCCGCCGCGCCCGTGACCGGCGTGCCCTGCTTTCCGTTTTCCGTGAACAGGTGCATCACCATGACGCGCTCG
>JAZQNZ010000017.1:0-2335 GCA_045627665.1 Oscillospiraceae bacterium | reverse complement strand
CACATGCGTCCACACCGGCGGCAATCGCCTCCCGGACGCGAGAAGCGTCGTTCATTTTCGTGGCCGCAACAAGCAAAACAGCGCGGTCGTCGCCCTGCAGCGCCGCCGCGATGTTTCTGCGGATCTCCGCGATATTTTCCGCGATCGTCATTCGCCGAACACCTTCCCTTCGTGGAGATCCTTGCCGGAAACGACCACCGTGTTGCCGGCGCGCAGTGCGTCGGCTTCGGCGCTTACCGCCGCGATGACGAAGTCCTCGTCGCAGTAGATGATCTCGATGTCCTTGCGCTCAAGCTGCATTGCCGTGACGCACCAGACGTAGGTGCTCTCCGTCTCCGGATCGGTCTGCACCGCCTGCGCGGGGATGCGGATGCCGCTGTAATTATCAAAAACGACCGTGGCGCTCACGACGCGCATGGCCAGCGTGTTTGCCAGCGCGTTGGTGCAGCGGAAGATGACGACCACGTTGCCGTCCACGGCGGTACTGATGTGTTCGACCGTCGCGTCCACGTCGGCGCTGTACCAGCGGCCGAAGTTCAGCGTGGCGCGGTGGCCCTCCGTGAGCTGTGCGGCCTCCACCGCGTCCATCACGGCGACGAAATACCAGTCGAAGCCGTTTACCAGCTTGCCGTACGCCCCCTCCGGGACGCCCTTGCTGCCCTTTTCGATGACGGTGGTCAGTCCTGCCGGCGTTACGTTTTCCACATCGGCAAGGCGCAGATGTTCATAACCGTCCAGCGCGGAGGAATAGGTGCCCGCAGTCTCCGCAAAGAGCTCGGAGGTGTCGCCCGTGGTGCTGGATTTCAGACTGTCCAGCTCGGCCTGCAGCCGCGCCAGCTCCTTTTCGGAGACGGTGTCCGCGTCCCCGGGGAAGAGCAGGGAGCTCAGGTTCAGCACGGCGGTATCCAGCGTATCGAGCTGGTGGCGCGCGATGGCGGAGGAGAGGGCGGAGACGCTGTTTTGCAGCGTTTCGTCCCGGCTGGTCAGGTCGTCGGCGCTGGCGCGCTGGCGCAGCGCGGCGGAAATGCGGCTGATCTCCCGCTCCAGCTCGTGCATACGCCCGGCGCGCTCGCGGCCCACCTCGCTGCGCATCTCCGTTGCCAGAAGGGAGCCTGCGCCCACGCGGGCACCCTCCGGGACGGCAATATCGACGTAGGGCTCAGAGCTTACCAGCACCGTCTCGTCGCGCACGACGATGCCGCTGGCCGTGCCGCCCAGGTCGAAATCGACCGCCACCGCCTCCGCGGTGACGTCCACGCCCCGCAGCGCGCGGAACGCGTAAGCGCCCAGATAGCACAGAAGCGCCGCGAAGAGCAAAATCGCTATCAGATTTGTCAGCTTGTCCGTTCGTTTCATATCCGATCCCGCAATAACTTTGTTTTATCTCTTTTCTTATAGCAGGGGTTTGTATCGCTTATGCATCTTCTTCCAGCAGCTCCAGCGGCTTCGGAGGGACGACGGTGGAGATCGCGTGCTTGAAGATCATCTGCTGCTTCCCCTCGCTCTCCACCAGCACCACGAAGCTGTCAAAGCCCCGCACGATGCCCTTGAGCTGGAAGCCGTTCATGAGAAACAGCGTCACGATGCATCTTTCCCGCCGCGCCGCGGCGAGAAACTGGTCCTGATAATTGGGTGTCTTTTGCATATGTATCGACTCCTTTTCTTCGGCGCCGATACGGATTTTCCTGATTCCGCGGCGCCTGTTTGTAGAATATTGCATCCTTGCGGATGCGGCATCATTCTACACGGAGCGCCGTCGGGAAAGCAGTCGAAAGAAAGGGAAGACGGGTTATTTTTTGTTCCAGAGGGCAACTACCTCATCGGCCGCCGCCGTGATGTCCGGCGCGCCGTCCCATGCGATCCAGTGGAGCCCCTCGTCGCGCCGCAGCCAGGTGAGCTGGCGCTTGGCGTAGCGGCGGGAGCTTTGCTTGATCTCCTCCATCACGTCGCCGCCGGTCACCATCCCGCGGAAATAGTTCGCGACCTCCTTGTAGCCGATGGCCTGCATCGCGGTGCAGTCCGGGCTGAGGCCGCGGGCCAGCAGCATTTCCACCTCGTCGAAGAGTCCCCAGCGCACCATCTCGTCCACGCGGTCGTCGATGCGGTCGTAGAGATCCTCCCGATCAGCGTAGGTGAGTGCCACGCGCAGGGAGTCCCAGCGGGGCGGGAGCTTTTGCGTTTCCGCGTCGTGGGCGGTGATCGTCTGCCCCGTGAGGGCGTAGACCTCCATGGCGCGCACGAGGCGCTTTTTGTCCGCCGGGTGCAGCTTTTCCGCCCGCTCCGGATCGACTGCGCGGAGCTTTTCGAGAAACTGTTCGCCGCCGATGGCGTCATA
>JAZQNZ010000016.1:0-3982 GCA_045627665.1 Oscillospiraceae bacterium | reverse complement strand
AGAGGGGAGTTACTGCAAATGGAGATCGATCTGATATTCAAGATCGCGGCGGTGGGTATCCTCGTCGCGGTGCTGAACACGCTCCTGTCCAAAACGGGGCGTGATGAGCAGGCGCTGATGGTAACGCTTGCCGGACTCGTGTGCGTGCTGGTGATGGTGGTGCGGGAGATCAGTGACCTTTTTGATCTGATCCGCCGCCTGTTCGGGCTGTGAGGCATGGAGCAGCTTGCCCGCTTTGCCGCGGCGGCGCTGCTTGCGACGGCCGTGTGTCTGCTGCTGCGGCGCAGCAACCCGGAACTGCAGCTTCCGCTGAGTCTGGCGGTCTGCGGCTTCATTCTGTGGGGCGCGGCTGCGTTGATCCGCCCGGCGCAGACGCTGCTGGAAACCGCGATCTCGCTGTCGGGACTGAGCGCAGCCTACTTCCTGCCCGTGCTGAAGTGCGTTGCCATCGGGATCCTCGCCAAATGCGCGACGGAGCTTTGCCGCGACGGCGGACAGAGCGCGATGGCGGGCGCGGTGGAACTCGGCGCGGCGGCAGCGGCACTGTATGTCTCCCTGCCGCTGCTGACAACGCTGCTCGAACTGCTTGGAAAGCTGCTTTGAAGCGGGCTGCCGCTGCGCTTGCGCTTGCATGGCTGCTGTGCGTGCCCGGCTTCGCCGTGGATCTTGCGGCAGAGCTGTTTGACTCGGAGACACTCGGACGGGCGGTACCGCCCGCTGCGGCGGAGGCGCTGGAGGAGCTGCGTCCGGAGGATGCGGAGCTGAACGGCGGTCTTGCGCGTTTGTGGGACTATGCGTGCGGCCGGTTTGACGGCGCGCTGCGGGAGACGCTCCGACCCGCTGCCGCCATTGCAGCGGTGACGGTGCTGTGCGGCGCGGCGGAGTGCTTCGTCAGTACGGGGAAAACCGGATTCAACGCCGTCAGTCTCGGCGGCTGTCTCGCCGTTGCGGTCATCGGCGTGGAGGACGTCCACTCCGTGCTGGCGCTCGGTACGGATACGCTGACCGCGCTTGCGGACTTCTCCCGCGTGCTGCTGCCGACGCTGACAACGGCGGCTGCGGCAACCGGCGCGGTCGGTTCGGCCGGCGCCTCATGCGCGGCTGCGGCGCTGTTTTCCGATCTTCTGCTCACCGCAGCGCAGAATCTGATTCTGCCCATGATCTGCGCATACGTGGCGGCAGCCGTGTCTGCCGCGGTGCTGGATGACCGCCGGCTGGACGGGGCGATCCGCTTTCTGCAATGGGCGGCAAAGGCGCTGATGCGTCTGCTGGTGCTTGGCTTTACGGCGTATATGAGCATTACCGGCGTGGTTGCCGGTGCGGCGGACGCGGCTGCGGTGAAGGCGGCGAAAGCGGCGATCTCCACCGCGCTGCCGGTTGTCGGGAAGCTTCTGTCCGACGCCTCCGAGACGCTGGTCGCGGGCGCGGGGCTGATCCGCAGCGCCGTCGGCGTGTTCGGACTGCTCGTGTGCCTTGCCGCGGTGATCCTCCCGGTACTGCGGCTGGGTCTGCGCTACCTGCTGTTCCGCGCTGCCGCGTCGGTCTGCTCCGGCATTGCGGGAGACCGCCTGACGGGTCTGATCGGCGCGCTCGGCAGCGCTTACGGGCTGCTGCTCGGTTTGGTGGGCAGCGCGGCGGCAATCGAATTTCTCGCAATTATTTCACTGATCAGAACGGTGGTGTACTGACATGACGGAATTGCTTCGCACATGGATCCTTGGCCTCACCGGGGCTGCGATCTTCTGCGCCGCGGCAACGCTTCTGACGCCGGAAGGGCGGGTGAAAACCGTGGTGCGCCTGCTGTGCGGCGCGGTGATGGCCTCGGCGCTGCTGCTGCCGCTGCTGCGGCTGCAGACCGACGCATACGGGCTGAATCTGTCGAGATACCGCGCGGATGCGCTGCGCACGGAAGGCGATGCGGAAAAAATCCGGCGCAGTCTCGACCGCAGGCTCATAGAGGAGAATGCGGAAGCATATATATTGGACAAAGCGCAGGCGCTCGGCGCTGACGTGCAGGGAGCGTCCGTGATGATGGAGTGGAGCACGGAGGGGTTCTGGGTCCCTGCGGCAGCCGAGATTTGCGGCGCTTACTGCGCGCCGCTGTCGCGGCTGATCGAGGCGGAGCTCGGGATCCCTGTGCAGGCGCAGAGCTGGGGGGACGCCGATGAGTAAACCCGATCTCGGCAGAGTTATTAAGCTTCTGACGAAAAACAGGTACGTTCTGCTGACGCTCTGTCTGGGACTTGTGCTGCTGCTTCTGCCGCGCCGCAGTGCGGCGGAGACCTCAGGGCGCGCAGCCGGCGACCCGATGGCGGCAAGCGGAATCCCCGTGGACACCGAGTGCGAGCGGATCGCACTGCTGCTCTCCGACATACAGGGCGTGGGCGAAACGGCTGTGCTGATCTCCGGCAGCGGCGCCGTGATCGTATGCGCCGGGGCGAATGATCCCGCCGTGCGTCTGAATGTTACGAACGCCGTCGCGGCCTATACGGGCCTCGGCTGCGACAAGATAACGGTGATGAAAATGAAATGATTTCGGGAGGCAATCGAAAGTGAAGAAAAATCTCAAACGAAACCTTGTGATGGTGGCGGTGCTGCTGTTTGTCGGCGCCGCAGTGTATCTCAACTGGTCATACAACAATCGGCTCGGGGAGGCGGACCCGGCAATGGTGAAGGCGGAGGATGCTGCGATGACCGCTGCCGATGAGGCGTATCTGCAGACGCTTGCGGAGGAAGAGCAGGCAGCGGAGGGCGACAGCGCCTATTTCGCCTCGGCACGGCTGACGCGACAGCAGTCCCGCGATGAGGCGCTGTCCCTGCTGGAAACCGCTGCGGCGGGCGAGGGGGCCAGTCAGGAGACGATTGATACCGCAATGGCTTCCATCACCACGATGGCGACCTGGTCGCTGCAGGAGGCACAGGTGGAAAATCTGCTGCTGGCAAAGGACTTTGACGACTGCGTTGTGTATATGACGGGCGACGCGGTGACCGTTGCCGTTCCCGCGCCGGAGGAGGGGCTCAGCGCTGCCGCAGTCGCCCGGATCACGGATACCGTGACGAGCGAAACGGACTATACCGCAGGTCAGCTTCGTATTATTGAAGTGCGCGACGACTGACTGCGCGGCGCGGGCTGCAGGCAGACATAGAATCAGACGGAGAAACGGATCTCCGTCTGATTCTTTTTGATTGCATCGATGCAGATCGACGCGGAATTTGTCAGTCCGAACGAAAATTCAGTCATAGTTCACATATTTCATACAAAATTTGCAAATCGGTCACTGCTATGTGTTGATTTTTGACAAAAGTAATGATACACTATAATTTGTAAAAGTGGTCAAAGGATGGAGCACTGCCGCACGGATGCTGATATCCGTACGGCGAGATACGGCGGAGCTGCAATCATCAGGGAGGAAGCAGACGATGCAGAGAAAAATTTTGATCGTGGATGACAGCGCAGTCAATCGCATGAAGCTGCAGGACACCCTCTCTCGGGACTATGAGTTTCTGACGGCGACGAACGGCATGGAAGCGATGGAGCAGCTTCAGCAGCACCATAAGGAGCTGTCTGCGGTGCTTCTGGATATCGTCATGCCCGAGATGGACGGATATGATGTGCTGCGCCGCATGCGGGAGAACATCCAGTATGCACAGATCCCGACCATTATCGTTACATCCTCCGAGGACGAAACGGCGCGCGTCAAGGCGCTGGGTCTCGGTGCAAACGACTTTATCCTCAAACCGTTCAATCCCGAGATCGTCCGCCACTGCCTGCGCAACAATATCGCTCTGCGTGAAACCTCCACCATTCTGAACGCCATTCAGAAAGATGAGCTGACGGGTTTGTATAACCGCGAGGCGTTTTTCGAGCATGCGAAAAACATGATCGCAGAGGAAGAACCGGGCTACTATATTCTCTCGTGCTTCGATATTGATAACTTCAAGCTGATCAATGACCGCTACGGCTCTGCCGAGGGCGACCGCA
>JAZQNZ010000015.1:0-3795 GCA_045627665.1 Oscillospiraceae bacterium | reverse complement strand
GTGTACCAGATCGTACTGCTGAGCGACAGCGATGCATCCTCCAGCGTCACTTTCAGCTTGGGATTCAGCTCCGTTTTGACATAGTAGGCAAAAATGCAGGCAAAAAGAAGTCCCGTAATCAGAAGCACCATCAGCACGGTGACAAGAACGCGCAGCACAAGACGCAGCACACTGCCCAGCGTCACGGCCGTGATGTCTGCTGTCGTTCCGATGATTTTTCTGGCTTTTTTGCTGTCCATGAAGACCGTTTCTCCATTCTGCGGAATGATGAAATTATTATAGTATCATCCGTGCAAATAGTATAGCATATTTTGTCAAATGGTTGTATCTGAATTGTAAACTGTTTTCCTTCCCGCAGACACAAAGCACCGCGCAGACCAGGCTGTCTGTGCGGCGCTTTCGTTACGCATGGTGATAGATCCGCTTATCCAGCGCGTAGATGCGCCCGCTGAATTCACCCTTCGGCGTTGTCTGCATCGCTTCGCGGTAAACCTGCATATGGGCGTCAATACGGTCGATCATGCTCAGAAGCTCGCTCTCCGCGATGCGCGGGAGTACGGCCGCGCCCAGCTCCGGCGTTCCGTGGTGACTCAGGAGCATATGCTGCAGCAGCACGCTCTTTTCCTCCGGCACACCCAGCGTCTCCGCCGTTTTTGCCGCCTCCTGCGCGCCCATCACCAGATGACCGAGCAGGTCGCCCTTCACGGAATAGTCCGTCACCAGTCCAAGCTCGGAAAACACAAATTCCTTCTCCTTCGCCAGATCATGCAGCAGCGTTCCCGCCAGAAGCAGGCTGCGGTCAAGGATGTCGGCATACTCATCGGCAAGGAAGTCCGCAATGCGCAGCATATTGGCCGTGTGCATCAGCAGTCCCGAGCGGAAGGAATGGTGGACGCTCTTCGCCGCGGGAATGACCGAAAAAGACTCCAGATGTGCCTCCAGCATCCGCTCGCACACGGCGCGGTAATCCGCATCCGTGATGGACGCGACGATGCTGCGCACCTCATCGAGCGTTTCGTCCGGGTCGATCGGAGCGGACGCAACAAGATCGTTCAGATCATACGAATCCCGCTCGTTCGCCGGGCGGAACAGCCGGATGGTAAACTGCAGGCTGCCGTTATACTCCGTGACCGCGCCGCGTACCTTGACGACCCTGCCGGTATCCCCGGCGCCGATGTCGGCAGTGCAGTCCCACATTTTTGCCGCAATGCTGCCCGTGCAGTCGGAAAGCACGGCATTCAGGAAGGGTTTTCCGTCCTTTGATTTCTTCACCTCGGCGCGGCTGAGCACATAAAACCCCTCCGCTTCGTCGCCGACGCGCATATCACCGATCGCAAGATTGTATTCCATGCTGTTCCGTCTCCTTCTCCTGCAGTTTCCTCTGCAAGCATACTACCGCATTTCCCGGCGAATGGCAATCACTATTGTCTGCACGGCACGCAGTATCTTTTTCCCCGCTCCGACATATAAATGTTACCAGAGTTTTGGTTTGGAGTTGGTGCATTTGAAACCGGACATTGAGGCGCGTGCCGTCAGGCTTGCGGAATACATCATCGAAAACGACACAACCGTCCGGGCGGCGGCAAAGCAGTTCGGTGTCAGCAAGTCGACCGTACATAAAGATGTGACCGAACGTCTGAAAAAGCTGAACCCGGAACTGTGGCAGCAGGCAAAATCGGTGCTCGAAAAGAACAAGGCGGAGCGCCATATCCGCGGCGGCATGGCCACCCGCATCAAATACAAGGGAAAATAGGAAATCAGCTCAGAGGGAAGCGCGATATGCGTTTCCCTCTGAGCTCTGCGTGTCAGAAAAAAACTTCTTATCCCGTTGCGGCAATTTAAATATCTTATATCGCCGCGGTGTGTCTCAGTCTATATAGATCTGCACCGTCGTCGCCAGAAGTCTGCCGGGGGTCCGGTATGTCTTTCCGCAGCAGTAAAATCCGGTCGAAGCCCCGCCGTCCAGATTCATTGCATCCACGCAGCCGAGGTGCAGCATCAGCGCGCGGAGCTGCGGAATGGTCGCGCAATCCGTCGAAGCAAAGATCAGCTTTCCGTCCGCCGTCACGCCGACAGCGGTGCGGGAGGCCGCATAAGTGTCCGTAAATCGGTCTCCGGAAAACTGCGGCTCCTGCGTCGTCTCCGCCGCGCCGTCCTTCACCAGCCGCGGGCCGCCCGCGATCATCTGCTCCACGCCGTCAAGCGTAAAGCCCTCGGCATCCGGCTCATACAGGAAATACTCCAGTTCCACCGGCTCACCGACGGCAGGTGCCTGGAAGTTCCAGACAAAATCGCGCATATAGGTGTCGCTCAGCCAGAGCACGTAGCCGTCCGCCGGAATGGCAACGCACTGCTCCGGCACAACCGCGTCGTAGGACTTCACCCTGCCGCCGCTGACCACCGTCACGCTGCCGGAACAGGTCACGGTAAAGCTATCGCCGAAGGCAGGCGTATACAGCACGGAAAACTGTGCCTCCTGCTCATGCTCCTTGAGATTCATGCCGATTGCCGTCCACATGCGATACTCGCGGTCGGTAGGATTCATGCGGACGCGGACAGACGGGCGGCCGACGCGGACATCACCGTCGCCCGTAATGCCGAACGCGGTATAGCCGGAGCCGATATATTTCAGCTCACCGTTCCGCATCAAATGGCCGATCGGATAGTTTCCCTCGCTGTCCCCATTCATAAAGTTGCCTGTGATCACGGCATACGCCCCGCCGGAATGCGCGACGATGTCCGCAAAGGACTCCCGCGCAGCAACCATGCCGTTCACCATTCCGGCTTCGACCCGGACGCGGGAATCTTTCACGTTGACCGTCAGGACATCCGCCGTCACGCCCTCTGCAGTCACACGGCTGTATGCCACGGCGTCGGCAGGCTTCTGCGCCGGGGCTGCCCCGCCGCGGCTCGTCACAAGCATCGTTGCCGAAGCACTGTCATAGTCCACATCAAAGCCGATCGCCGCGCCGAGATCCCGCAGCTTGAAGAAATTGTTTCCGCCGATGTTGTAGGCGCTCAGCGTGCTGTTCGGCGCGCCGTTGATCAGGATGGTCTGCGCGCTGGATACCGCAGAGCCGGATTTGTCCGTGCCGGTCACCAGTTCGCCGCCGGTCGGGAGATAGTCCGCGCCCGTCACAACGGAAATCGTCTTGCTGGTGTCGTCATAGCCGACGGAAAACTGACTGCCCGTTCCGTTCAGCAGGTAGGCCAGATCACGCAGCTTAAAGTAGTTGCTGCCATCAATATTGTAGATCTCACAGTTTACATTATTTCCGTTTACCGACAGCTTCTGACTGGTAGGAACAACGTTTGCGGCAAAGCCGGAAACGCAGAGCGTGCAGAGCAGCAGGACAGACAGTATCAGCGCGGTAATTCTTTTCATTATCGGAGCTCCTTTCGGTTTCTGTTCTGCTATTTTAATCGGGTTTTCCCGGTAAGTCAATGAAAGCATGTATGATTTTCCCGTCTCCGGAAAAGATATGGATATACATTTCCTCAGGAAAGACGGGTGGTCAACATTTCAAAACGAATCGGATCGCAGACGGTGGCGATGACGTCCCCGCCGACCGTTGCGGGCGGCGCTGCCATCGGCGGAAAAAAAGAGGGCGAAGGACCGCTGCACGAGCGCTTTGATCTCATCAGCGAGGACTCCTATTTCGGGCAGAAAAGCTGGGAAAAAGCAGAAAGCGTCATGCTGCGCCATTGCCTGCAGACGCTATGCCGCAAAACGGAAACGCCGGCGAAAAATCTGGATTTTATTCTCTCCGGCGACCTTCAGAGTCAGTGTACCGG
>JAZQNZ010000014.1:0-2525 GCA_045627665.1 Oscillospiraceae bacterium | reverse complement strand
CGCCGGCGATATGGACCGTATGCGCCGCCGCAACATCCGGCATCTGATCGTCCTCGGCTGCGACAGCACCGCGCTTCCCCTCGCCGGGGAGAGCAGCGGCATTTTCTCCGACGATGACCGCGAAACGCTGCTGCAGGCCGGACTGGAGCTGGGCAGCACGGCGGGTGATCGTCTCGACCGTGAATTCTCGCTGATCTACAACTGTCTGACGCTGCCGGAGGAGACGCTGACCATGAGCTGGTGCGCCGCCGGCGGCGAGAGCGGTAAACGTATGCCCGCATTTGTCGTCACGCGCGCGGCGGCGCGTTTCGGCCTGAAGATCGGAACGCCGGACACAGACGCGCTGCGTGCCTGCGCCGGCGTCCCCGCCTTTGAGCTGGCTGCCGCCGCCGTGGAGCGTCCGGAGGCCACCCCCCTGCGCGCCGCCGCGCTGGACTATTTCCGCGCACAGGATCGCGGCGCGGAGCTGCAGAAGCTTTTTGATGCGGCGCACCTTTCCCGCGGAAGCCTTTCCCGCAGCGCCGTCCGCGCCCTCTACGGCGACACGCTGCGCCTTTCCGCCTCGCGTCTGGAGAAATTTGCCGGCTGCCGCTTTGCCTATTTCATGCAGTACGGCCTGAAGGCAAAGCCGCGGCAGAAGCTGGAATTCAACCCGCCGGAGTACGGCACGTTTCTGCACTATGTGCTGGAAAACGTTGCGCGCGACATTGCGGAAAGCGGCGGCTTTGCCGCGGCTGCGCCGGAGACCGTCGACGCGCTGTGCGACCGCTACGTCACCGCCTATATCCACGACAGACTCAACGATTTTCGGGAGAAGTCCCCGCGGTTTATCTATCTGTTCAAGCGCCTGACTGCCACTGTCCGCGCCGTTGTGGGCGACATGGCGGCGGAGCTTGCGAAAAGCGACTTTGCCCCGCTGGACTTTGAGCTGGACTTCGGCGCAAGGGAAAACTTCCCGCCCCTGCGGCTCGGTGACGGCGAGGACAGCCTTGTCCTCACCGGCATCGCCGACCGCGTGGACGGATATGTCCGCGGCGACCGGCTGTATGTCCGTGTGATGGACTATAAAACCGGGCACAAGTCCTTCCGTCTGTCCGACGTGTGGTACGGAATGGGCCTGCAGATGCTGCTCTACCTCTTTGCCCTGCAGCGCAGCGGCAGTGAGCGCTACGGCCGGGAGATCGTGCCTGCGGGCGTGCTGTATGTCCCCGCGCGGGACGTTCTCGTTTCCGCGCGCGCAGACCTCACGGCGGAGGAGATCCTTGCGGAGAAGGCGAAGGCGAAGCGCCGCAGCGGACTGCTCCTCGCGGACGATGACATTCTCCGCGCGATGGAGCACGGCGACGTGCCGCAGTATCTGCCGGTGAAGCTCGGCAAAGACGGCGGCTTCCGCGCCGACAACCTTGCCACGGCAGAGCGGCTCGGCCTGCTCTCGCGCCATATTGACGGCACGCTGCAGGCGCTTGCAAAGGAGCTGCGCGGCGGCTCCATCGCCGCCGATCCGTGGTTTCGCAGCAGCAGCGACAGCGCCTGCAAAACCTGCGACTATCGCGCTGCCTGCCATTTTGACGAAAGTGCCGACACCGTCCGCAGCCTTTGCCGGCTGAAGGACGCGGAGGTCTGGCAGCGTCTGGAGGGCGGACTCACCCCCCAGTCTGAAAGCACCGGAAAGGAGGCGGAGGCATGAGCTTTTCGTTCACTGAAAGTCAGCGGCTTGCCATTGAAAGCCGCGGCAGCACCGTGCTGGTATCCGCCGCCGCCGGCAGCGGAAAGACCCGCGTTCTGACCGAGCGCCTGCTGCGCTGTGTCTCCGACGCCGAGAATCCTGCGGACATCGACCGCTTCCTGGTCATCACTTACACCCGCGCCGCCGCCGCCGAGCTGCGCGCGCGCATTATGGAATCGCTCGGGACGCTTGCGGCGGAAAACCCCGCCGACGTGCGTCTGCGCCGCCAGCAGAGCCTTTGCTGCCGTGCGCCCATCGAAACCATCCACAGCTTCTGCACAGCCGTCCTGCGCGAATACTCCCACCTTCTGGAGCTTTCTCCCGCCTTTGCCGTTCTGGAGGAGGAGCGCGCCGCGCTTTTCAAGCGCACCATCGCCTCCCGCCTGCTGGACCAGCGCTATGAAACCATCGAAGGCGATGCGCAGTTTCGCCTGCTGGCCGACACCGTCGGCGCCGGGCGCGAGGACAGCCGTCTGGAGGACACGCTGCTGGACCTTTACGAAAAGCTGCGCAGCCATCCGTACCCCGAGGAGTGGGCGGCGGCGCAGAAAGCTGCCCTTGCGCCGGACGGCATCACCGATGCCGGCGATACCGTCTGGGGCCGCGAAGTCCTCGACGGCGCCGCGCAGAGCGCCCGCTACTGGGCGGACGCGATGGAGGACGCCGTCCGGGAGATCCGCGCCGCCGACGAAAAGCTGATCCGTGGTTACGGTGAATCCTTTGCATCCAGCGCCGCCGCGCTGCGCGACTTCTGCCGTGCGCTCGGCGAGGGCTGGGATCGGGCAAGGGCATTTTCCCG
>JAZQNZ010000013.1:0-3480 GCA_045627665.1 Oscillospiraceae bacterium | reverse complement strand
TGCGCGCCGGGGTGGACGATGTGGTGCGCTTTGAGGTCGCGGACGCGCTGAACTTTTCCCGCCGGACGGACAAGGGCATCATCGTTACAAATCCGCCCTACGGCGAGCGCATCATGGAAAAGCAGGAGGCCGAGCGGCTGTATGCCGGTTTCGGAAAAGCGTGGAAGTCCGCGGAGAACTGGAAGCTGTTTCTGCTGTCCTCCCACACGGAGTTTGAGCGTACCTTCGGTCAGCAGGCCGACAAAAAAAGAAAGCTATATAACGGCATGATCAAGTGCGATCTTTTTATGTACCTCTGATCATCCGCTGAGGATATTGATATGAAGCATCTGTTTATCGTGAATCCCGTGGCGGGCGGCGTTGACAGCACGGAGGCCGTTTCCGCAAGCGTGGCACAGGCCTTTTCCGGCAGAGACGCCGACTTTGAGATCTATACCACCAAAGCGCCCATGGACGCCTGCGCCAAGATCGAACAGGAGGCGGCAGGCGGCGGGGAGCTGCGCGTTTACGCCTGCGGCGGCGACGGTACGCTCAACGAGTGCGTCTGCGGCGCGGTCGGACGGGACAACGTTGCCGTTACGCATTTCCCTACCGGGACGGGCAACGACTTCGTCAAGACCTTCGGCGCGGAACGCGACCGCTTCCGCAATCTTTCCGAGCTGCTCGACGGCGAGGTGCGCCGGTTTGACGTGATCGACTGCAACGGCCGCGCGAGCATCAATATATGCTCCGTCGGCATCGACGCGCGCATCGGCACGGACGTACACAAGTACAGCGCCATTCCCGTCATCGGCGGCGCGACGGGGTACGTCACCAGCCTTGCGGTCAATCTGGTGAAGGGCATCAAGGATGCGCTCCGCGTTGTCTGCAACGGCAGACTTTACTATGGCGAGATGTCGCTCATCTGCGCCTGCAACGGCAGCTATTACGGCGGAGGCTTCCATCCCGTCCCCGAGGCGCGGCCCGACAGCGGCAAGCTGGAGTTTCTGATCGTCAAGGGCGTTTCCCGCGTGACCTTCCTCAAGGTCGTCGGGGCGTATTCCAAGGGGCGCTACGCCGAGCATCCCGAGCTGATTACTCATGTGACCTCGGACTGCATGGACATCGAATCCGAAAAGGAAATGGTCGTCAATGTGGACGGCGAGGCCATCTATGCGAAGAAGCTGCATCTGCAGCTCATGCCCGAAGCGGTGAACTTTATTGTTCCTGCCAATATGGAATATTTCGCCGCACAGACGGAGAAAGCCGAAGTTTGACGGAAAAAACGGAAGCTTTCAGAATAATTTCCGTACCCAAATCTGATTTGTTCAAAATTTCCAAGATTATTTTTGAAAATTTATGGAATTTTGTGCTTGCGAAATGGGTATACATAGCTTATTATAATACGTGGGTTAGCACTCTGACCTTTTGAGTGCTAACCCACATAAAATGTTGAGTCAAATTTGAAATTATCATACAGGAGGCACTTATTTATGAAACTCAAACCCCTTGCTGACAGAGTTGTTGTCAAGCAGATCAAGGCCGAGGAAAAGACCAAGGGCGGCATCATTCTGGCTACCGCAGCGCAGGAGAAGCCCGAGGTTTACGAAGTTCTCGTTGTCGGTCCCGGCGGCGTTGTGGACGGCAATGAAGTGAAAATGGAAGTCAAGGCCGGCGACAAGGTCATCATGGGCAAGTATACCGGCACGACCGTCAAGCTCGACGGCGAGGAGTACACCATCGTCCGCCAGAACGATATTCTGGCCGTTGTTGACTGAGCTGGCAGAAATCGCAAAGCGATTTCTTTGCCAAGGGGAAGCGCTCCGCTCGTCGCACGCGCCGAAGGCGCGCACGCTCCCTCCGCGAGAAGAATTTTTCGGCACGCGCATGTCGCGCCGAAAAATGATTTCAATTTATTCGCGTCTGCGGACGCGAACTCTGCGAGGCTGTTTTGCAAGGCCTGCAGATGAACGATTTTGACTATTTGAAAGGAAGTTTGAAATATTATGGCAAAGCAGATCATTTACGGCGAGGAAGCACGCAAGAACCTGCAGAGCGGCGTCGACCAGCTCGCCGATACCGTTAAGATCACTCTCGGACCCAAGGGCCGCAACGTTGTCCTCTCCAAGAAGTACGGCGCTCCCCTCATCACCAACGACGGCGTGACCATCGCCAAGGAGATCGAGCTGGAGGACGCTTTTGAGAATATGGGCGCACAGCTCATCCGCGAGGTTTCCACCAAGACCAACGACGTTGCCGGCGACGGCACCACCACCGCTACCGTTCTGGCACAGGCAATGATCACCGAGGGCATCAAGAACCTCGCAGCCGGCGCCAATCCCATGGTCATGCGCCGCGGCATCCAGAAGGCCACCGAGGCCGCCGTGGAAGCCATCCGCGCCAACTCCCAGCCCGTTTCCGGCACCAGCGACATCGCCCGCGTCGGCACCGTTTCTTCCGGCGACGAGGTGATCGGCAAGCTGATCGCAGAGGCTATGGATAAGGTCGGTCAGGCCGGCGTGATCACGCTGGAAGAGTCCAAGACCGCAGAGACCTACACCGAGGTCGTTGAAGGCATGGAGTTTGACCGCGGCTACCTCAGCCCCTATATGGTCACCGATACCGACAAGATGGAAGCAATCCTGGAGGATCCGTTCATCCTGATCACCGACCGCAAGGTCTCCAATATTCAGGATCTGCTGCCCCTGCTCGAAGGCATCGCAAAGCAGGGCGCAAAGCTCCTGATCGTTGCCGAGGACGTCGAGGGCGACGCTCTGGCAACGCTCGTTCTGAACAAGCTGCGCGGCATCTTCACCTGCGTGTGCGTCAAGGCTCCCGGCTTCGGTGACCGCCGCAAGGAAATGCTGCAGGATATCGCCGTCCTGACCGGCGGCCAGGTCATTTCCTCCGACTTCGGCATGGAGCTGACCGACGCTTCCATCGAGATGTGCGGCCGTGCGCATCAGGTCAAGGTCACCAAGGACAACACCACCATCGTCGACGGCGTCGGCGACAAGAAGCTCATCGCTGACCGCTGCGCTGCCATCAAGGCACAGGCTGAGGTCACCAAGAGCGAGTATGACCGCGAGAAGCTGAACGAGCGTCTGGCAAAGCTGGGCGGCGGCGTTGCTGTCATCAAGGTCGGCGCTGCCACCGAGGTTGAGATGAAGGAGAAGAAGCTCCGCATCGAGGACGCTCTGAACGCAACCCGCGCTGCCGTTGAGGAAGGCATCGTTGCCGGCGGCGGCACCGCATACGTGATGGCCGGAAAGGCCGCCGAGAAGACCGCAAAGACTCTGACCGGCGACGAGCGCACCGGCGCTGCCCTCATCGCAAAGGCTCTGCAGGCTCCCATCCGTCAGATCGCTGCCAACGCCGGTCTGGAAGGCGCGGTTATCTATGACAAGGTCGCCGCTTCCAAGAGCGCAAACTACGGCTTCAACGCCGCGAGCGAGCAGTATTGCGACATGATCGCTTCCGGTATCGTCGATCCGACCAAGG
>JAZQNZ010000012.1:0-2314 GCA_045627665.1 Oscillospiraceae bacterium | reverse complement strand
ATCCGCCAGAATATGAGCCGCGTGATCACAAAGCGGTTTCTGGACGAAGAAGCGGTGTCCATCATTGCGCTGGATCCCGCACTGGAGCAGCTTTTGATCGAGCGCAGCCGCAAGACCGACAGCGGCACGGTTGCGATCCTTGAGCCGGAGCAGCTCCGCAGTCTGCTGAGCAGCACGCGCGACGCCGTGAAGAAAAACTCCATGCAGGGCAAAAAGACCATCGTTCTGACGTCGCCTGCCGTGCGCACCAAATTCAAGCATCTGATCGGGCCGTCTCTCCCGGAGGTCACGGTACTGTCCTACGGAGAGATCGAGCAGAGCTACGAGATTCATGTGGACGGCGTAATCAATGCAGTCCGATGAAAAACCGGAATCATTCAACCCTTTGAAAGCGAGCTGAAGCAAATTGGGTGAGGTAAATTTCAATAAAATACTCCACGAGGGCGACAGAGTCGTGCTGCATGACGGGCAGGACGGCTATGTGACGAGAGTTGACGAGATCACATCGGAGGAAACCTTTACGGTGCTCCAGCCGTGGACGCTGGGGCGCGCATTTACGACACATATCGGCGCGGCCTACAAGGTTGTCTGCACCACGGTCACCGGCGTGCACTATTTCATGGCGGAGACGATCGGCATGGATATGTCCGCCAGAGTCAGAACGATGCACCTGAAATATGTGGGGAAGTATTACCGCGTGCAGAACCGTAAGGCTTACCGCTGCCAGGTGATGCTTCCGATGTATATCCGCCGCAGACCGAGGGAGTCGCAGACCGGCGTGATCCATGAGGAAGCATGGCTGCAGACCAAAACGCTGGATATCAGTCTTGCCGGCCTCAAGGTTCGCCTTCCGCACAAATACTCCGCCGGCGACATCGTTTCCATGCGGATCTGCATCGACAAATTCGGCATCACGGCGACGCTTCCCGATATGCTCGGCGTGATCGTACGCGCCATGTAGGCAACGGACGGAACGGGCGATCATATCTGCGGCGTTGAATTTGTCAACATAGATCCCAAGGCGCGGGATATTCTTTCAAAATTTGTGATGGTCTGCCAGCGCCGAAACTCCGGACGGGAGTGACGCAGACACGATTGCAAACCGCATGTGACCGAAGGAAAGAGGTGAGGCTGGTTTGGGGGAAGAGAAAACAGAAGAGATCGAGCGGCTCTGGGACACATACTTTGAAACCCGCGATCCCGAAGCAAAAAACCAGCTTCTCACGCACTATATCTACCTCGTTGTCAGCATTGTGAAGCGGCTGATGCCGCAGTACAAGAGCTACTGCGACACAAACGACCTGATCAGCGACGGCGTCCTCGGACTGATCGACGCCGTTGAAAAGTACGACCGCTCCTTTGACACGAAATTTCAGACCTATGCGGCGATCCGCATCAAGGGCGCGGTGCTTGACCATCTCCGCAAGCAGGACTGGGCGTCCACCACGCTGCGCAAGAAGCTGACGAGCATCCAGAAGGCCTACGCGGATCTTGAGACAGAGTGCGGGCGGCAGCCGAACGAGAAGGAGGTCGCCGAAAAGCTCAATATGTCCGAGCGGGACGTGATCGAAGCGCTGCAGACGAGCCAGATGTTCAACATCATCAGCTTTGAGTCCCTGCTTTACGAAAAAGAGAGCAGCGACTATTCCGGCGGCGCAAAATCCGACCCGTATTCGGATATTGAAAAGAGCGAGACGCTTGCGCTGATGCGTGATGCGCTGGATGCTCTGCCGGAGAAGGAACGCATGGTCATCGTCCTGCATTATTATGAAGGACTGAACATGAAAAGCATTGCAAAGATCCTCGGCGTATCCGAATCCCGCGTGTCGCAGGTGCATTCCAAAGCCCTGCTGAAGATGCGAAAAGCAATGGAAACATGAGCAAAGCGCGGCAGCGCTCCCACACGAACGCAAATTTTTTTCGGGAAATTTTCATTTTGGACTTAAGTTTTTTAGAATTCATTCGATGAAAGAGGTGTAGGGGTATAGCCATTTTGGCATATCCCTGCCCGTCCAGGAGGTACGATTATGATTCGCGGACTTTACACCGCGGCGACCGGAATGGCGGTTCAGCGCGAAAAAATGGATATTGTTACGAACAATATCGTCAATGCGGAGACCACCGGCTACAAGGCGGACACGCTCTTTACGCAGAATTTCAATGCCGTGATGCTGGAGCGGATCAATGATCCCAATGTCAACATCGTCGGCACGGATGTGGGCCGATACAGCTTCGGCTCCCACATCACCGAAAAGCTTACCAACTTCGATCAGGGCAACTTTGAGCAGACCAACCGCCTGACCGATATCGCCAT
>JAZQNZ010000011.1:0-2457 GCA_045627665.1 Oscillospiraceae bacterium | reverse complement strand
ATTCAGCGCGTCGTCCGCAGGGAAGGGGACAGTCAGCAGCATGGTGGCGCTGTCTCGCAGAACGGCGATCTGCTGCCCCATGTTCACCTCGTCGCCGAGCTTGACCTTGAGGTCGAAAAGCTGACCGTTGATATTGGAACGGATGTAGCAGTTGTCGGCGGCGTTGGCATAGCTGCGCTGCGCCTGACCCAGCGAGATCTGCGAGCGCTCGATGTTGTTGGCAACATCACTGCTGTCGATCTCGAAAAGAACAGTGTCCTTTTCCACAACGTCGCCCTCTTCAAATTCTGCCGCGAGCACTTCGCCCTGCACCAGAGCGGTGACGGTGTAGGAGTTTGCGGGCTTGAGTGCGCCGCTGCCGCTGAGTGTCGCGGTGATGGAGCGGTTTTCCGCCTGCGCATAGAGATAGTCCGCCTGGATCGCGGCAACCGCTTTTTTCGTGAGGATCACGGAGCGTACGATCAGCGCGACGATCGCCAGAACGATCACCAGGATGATCCATCTCCAGACCTTTCTTTTTTTCTTCTTCGGCTTCTTTTCCGGACGCGGCGCCGGCTCTGCGGCTGCGGGTGCCGGGACGGGGGCGGCGCCGGCTGCTTTTTCAGGCACAGCGTCGGTGTTTTTTTCAACAATGGATGACATGAATTCGATTCCTCCTGCCGGATATACAAATCAATGATTTTTTATTATAGCACAACCGCTTTGGCATTTGTTTGAATATGGTGTAAACATTTTTTAAACAGGCGGAAATTTTGATCTGCATTGCGGCGGTGTACGGCGCACGACTTTTTCTTGCATATCACGCAGCGCGATGTTAAACTAAAATAAATGATTGTGAAATCACAAAACTCTGCGAAAGGAACAGGCTGCGCGATGCAAACACCGTGCAGTGCCGGGAGAACGATTATGTACGAAGCTGCAACCAAAGAAACCGCAAAATGGAGCTTTCAGGTGCCGCCCGAGGCGCCCGAAGCGGAACAGATCAAAGAGACGTGGGACTGCGAGGCTGTCGTTGTCGGCGCCGGTCTCGGCGGACTTTCCGCCGCGTGCCGGCTGAAGGAACTGGGCGTGGATGTCATCCTTGTGGAAAAAAGCCCGAGCTATTCCGGGCGCGGCGGTCACTTCGGCGTGCCGAAATCTTCTCTGATGGAGCAGTACGGTCTGAAAAATGATATGCAGGCCCTTGCCCGCCAGTGGATCACCATGAGCGGAAACAACATCGACGAGGAGCTGCTGTGGCTGTTTTTCAACCGCAGCGCCGAGGCGATGGACTGGCTTCTGCCGAAAACGGTTGCGAGCGGACTTGAGCCCCGTCTGGTGGACTGCCGTTACCCTTCCGCGCCGTATACGGAGTTCTGGGGCGCCCACTCTTTCCCGCCGAAGGGCTATATGCGCGGCAACATGGTCTCCCGCGCACTGTATGAGGACAGCCAGAAGCTCGGTGTCCGCGTTGAATTCAACACTCCCGCGCGCCAGCTCATCCGCGACGATGCGGGCCGCGTCGTTGGCGTTTATGCCGAAAACGAACAGGGCTGGGTGCGCATCAACGCGCCGCTCGGCGTCGTTCTCGCCACGGGCGACATCGGCGGTGACGAGGAGATGTGCCGCGCCTACGCGCCCGACGCCCTGCGAACCGCTGCCAGTCAGTACGTCCCCGCCGGCTGCAACACCGGCGATGGTCACAAGATGGGCCTCTGGGCGGGCGGCGCGATGGCGGAGGAGGTTTTCCCCATGATGATGCATCCGCAGCATTATGCGTGGATCAACCTTGCGTTCCTGTTCGTCAACCAGAAGGGCAGACGCTTTATGAACGAGGACTCCTATGTTCAGGGCCGCGCAACGGCCTTCATGCGGCAGCCGGGCGGCGTTGCATACAGCATTCTCGGCGGCGACTGGGCCGACCACATGGAGGAAGCTCTGAAGTACGGCGGCGGCATCCTCTGGGGCAACGCCGGACTGCGCTACGGCATCCCCTGGACGAAGGAAATGCCCATCGCCTCGGTGGAGAATGCCGTCAACACCGGCAACGCTTTCCGTGCCGACACGCTGGAGGAGCTTGCAGAGATGATCGGCGTTCCTGCGGACGAGCTGAAAAAGACCGTGGCGCGCTTCGACGAAAACTGCGCTGCGGGTGAGGACAGAGACTTCGGCAAGCGCCGGGAGCTGCTCTTCCCGATCGGCAAAGGCCCCTACACCGCCATCAAAATGGCGACTGCGCTGCTTGTGGTCGTCGGCGGGCTTTCCATCAACACGAAGATGGTGGTTCTGGGCAAAAACCGCGACGCCATCGAGGGCCTCTACGCCGTCGGCGACACGGCGGGAGGACTCTACGGCCACGAATATGTCACGACGATCCTCGGCAACAGCCACGGCCGTGCGCTCACGTGGGGCTACATTGCGGCGGAGAGTATTGCGGAAAAGAAATAACCCTTTCACATTTTCGCTGCCTCGGAGGTG
>JAZQNZ010000010.1:0-2288 GCA_045627665.1 Oscillospiraceae bacterium | reverse complement strand
CTCCGTCAGCGCGTAGGGGAAGGTTTCCGAGCGGCTCGTCAGCGTGTTGATGTCGATGGCGCGGTAGAAGCTGCGCATATCGGGCATCCAGCCGGCAAAGCAGACGACCTCCGAAATTCCGAGCTCCGCCGACAGCGCAAGCAGCGCCTCGCGGTCCTGCCCGTCGCCCGCGATGAGCAGTCGGAGGTTTCGGTGCTGCGCATACGCCTTTGCAAAGCCGCGCAGCAGCGTCGGGATGTCCTTGACGGGGTGCAGACGCGCCGCGATGCCGACGACGACGCTGTCTTCCTCCGCAGAGAGACCGACGCGCCCGAGAAACGCACTGCGCTCCGCGCGGTCGGGCCGCTCGTCCGTCGCGGGAAACTCCACGCCGTTGTAGATCGTGTTGATGCGGCAGGGCTCAAACCCTCTGGAGATCAGCAGGCTGCGCATCGCGTCGGAAACGCCGACATAGTAGTCCATGCGGCGCAGCGCCACGGAGTTGAGCGTGCCGTAGGTCAGGCGGGCGCCGATGCGGCCGAGATAGTCCAGCTTCGGGTCGCTGTGCACCGTGCTGATGACGGGAACGTCGATGCTGCCGCGCAGCAGCGCACCCATCAGATTTCCGCGTGAGCCGTGGCAGTGGACAAGGTCGTAGCCGTCCTCGCAGATCATGCGGCGCAGCCTCGGCAGCGAGCGGGCGGGATTGCCGCTCATCACCGTGGTCGGGATCCCGAGCGCGGCGGCGTCCTGCGCAAAGGGGCCGTCCATAAAGCAGACAAGATGCGCCTGCATATCCATATTCAGATACTTCAGAAGCAGGTGAACGTGCGTCCTTGCGCCGCCGCTGTCCCCGCCGCTGATCAGATGGATCACTTTCATGGCGATCCTCCCGGTGAAATGTCTTGTGTGTACGCCGAAATCGGCGTATAATCAATATGTTATTATACTATTCGTATGTGATACAGTCAATGCAGAATGGAGAAAACCATGACCAGAGTTTATCTCATCCGGCACGGCGAGGCCGAAGGCAACATCTACCGTCGGGCGCAGGGCGACTATGAAAGCCGCATTACCGCAAAGGGCGAGCGTCAGATCGCGGCGCTGGCGGAGCGATTCCGCAGCGAGCACATCGACGCGCTGTATTCCAGCGACCGCAAGCGCACGCGCTTCACCGCCGGCGCGATTACGAAATATCACCCGCTGGAGATTCTGTCCGAGCCGCGTCTGCGCGAGATCAGCCTCGGCCCGTGGGAGGACGTCCCCTTCGGCGATCTGCGCTACCGCTATCCGGAGCTGATGCGCGTGTTTAACGACGACCCCGACCGCTGGTTCGTTGATGGCGCGGAGACGTTTCCGCACCTGCGGGCAAGAATGACCGACGCCGTCCGCGACATCGCCGCGCGCCACGACGGGCAGACCGTTGTGTGCGTCAGCCACGGCATGGCGATCCGCTCGCTGCTCTCCGGGATCATGGGCGTCCCCTCGGAGGAGATCGCGCGTATGCCCCACGGCGACAACACCGCCGTCAGCCTGCTGGAGGTTGAAAACGGCGAAATGCGCATCGTTTTCAGCAACGATGCTTCGCACCTGCCGCAGGAGCTTTCCACCTTTGCGCGGCAGTCGTGGTGGAGAAAGGCCGGCGCGGTCGACTTGAACAACGTCCGCTTCCGCCGCCTCGATCCGCGCGAGTATCCGTCGCAGTACATCGCGTATTACGAAAAGACCTGGCGCGCCGTCCACGGAAATCTGGACGGATTTCAGCCGCAGTTTTATCTGGCTGCCGCCGTCCGCCGCGCGGCGGCGTTCCCCGACGCCGTTGTGACCATCGTCCGCCCGGACGACGAGGTCGTCGGCATCGCGGAGCTGGACACCGAGCGCGAAAAGGAGCTTGGGATCGGCTGGCTGTGCCTTTGCTATGTTGAGGAGCCTTACCGCCGATTGCAGCTCGGCGCGCAGCTCATCGGCCACGCCGTCAGCGTCTTTCGTCGTCTCGGCCGCCGCGCTATCCGTCTGTGCGTTTATGAGGGCAACACCGGCGCGCTGCAGTTTTATGAGGAGTTCGGCTTTCACGCCGTCGGCGAGACGGAGGGCGTTTCGTCGCGGCTGCTCATTATGGAAAAGGAGCTGAATTAAATGTCCGCCCGCCGCGCTCCCATCGTCCCCATGCGGCCGCGTCCGCCGAAAATCGAATTCCTTGCGCCGGCGGGGCGGCGGATCCTGGCCGTCTCCGACGTTCACGGCAACCTGCCGTATCTGCGCGGGCTGCTGGAAAAAGCGGCGTTTTCCCCCGACGATATTCTCATTCT
>JAZQNZ010000009.1:0-3262 GCA_045627665.1 Oscillospiraceae bacterium | reverse complement strand
CTCGGTCTGCCGGAGGATATCATCGAAGATGCAAAGAGCCGCGTCAACGCCGAGAGCGCGAGCATGGAGGAAGTGCTTGAAAAGCTGGAGCAGCAGCGCCAGCTTCTGGAAAAAGACAAACTGGAGATCTCCAGAAAGCTGCGGGAGGCAGAGGAAAATGCCAGACAGTCCGCGAAACTCAAGGCGGAGCTTTCTGTGCGCTTTGAAAAAGCCGACCTGAAAGCGAAACGGGAGGCACAGCAGATCCTTGACGATGCCCGACGTCAGGCGGAGAGCGTGTTTGAGGAGCTTGACCGGATCCGGAAGCTTGAGAGCAAAAACAAGGACCATCAGGAGGTCAACGAAGCCCGCGCGGCGCTGCGCCGCAGCATGAACGAGGCGGACGATGCGCTGGCGGAAAAGTTTGCGGAGGATGTTCCCGAGGAGACCTCTTCACGGGCGCTGCAGCCGGGGGACATTGTGCAGATCAAATCCATGGGCGTCAAGGCAACGGTTCTGTCCATCTCCGCAGACCGCACACTGCAGCTGCAGGCGGGCGTGATGAAGGTCAGCGCCAGAGAAGACGAGGTCTTGCTGCTGGAGCAGGAGAAAGTCCAGTTCAAAGCGTCTGCCCCCAAGACCGGAGCAACGCTGCGCAGCGCCTCTGTCGCCTCCGAGATCGACCTGCGCGGGATGATGAGCGACGAGGCGGTGCTCGTCATGGAACGCTACCTTGACAGTGCGGTGATGGCCAAGCTGAAACAGGTCACCATCATTCACGGAAAAGGCACCGGCGCTCTGCGTCAGGCGGTGCAGACGGCGCTCAAACGAAACAAGCTCGTCAAAAGCTATCGCCACGGCAATTTCGGCGAGGGCGAGATGGGCGTGACTGTTGTCGAACTGCGATAAAACCGGGCTTTGACTTTTGACTCTTTCGTAAAAATCGACAAAACACAATAATAATATTGACCTTTTGGATGAAATTTGTTAAAATGCGTTTACTATAAAATTACAAGGAGCGCGGAAACATGGTCATTAAAAGCGTTACGATCAATAATCAGGTGGGCCTCCACGCCAGACCCGCAACGTTTTTTATCCAGAAGGCAAACGAGTACAAATGCAGCATCTGGGTCGAGAAGGATGACCGCAAGGTTAACGCGAAGAGCCTGTTGGGCGTTCTGTCCCTCGGCATTGTCTGCGGCACGACGATCAACATCATTGCTGACGGTTCCGATGAGCAGCAGGCTGTGGATACGCTGGCAGACCTTGTTAATTCCAAGTTTGAGGAATAATCCCGCATTTTACATACTGACAAAGGGCGTGTACATTGCTACACGCCCTGCATTTTTACACGGAGAAATGCCATGACAAAAAACAAAGCGATCATTGAGATCCTGCTTTGCTCTGCCCTGTGGAGTATTGCGGGTATTTTTATGAAATGGATCCCGTGGTCGGCGCTTGTGATTGCGTCCTTCCGCAGCCTGCTCGCGGGCTGCGTTGCCTATGCATATATGCGCGCAACAAAGCAGAAACTGACATTTACAAGGTTCAGCGTTTTCGGCGCGGTCTCTCTCTGCGCAACGATGACTCTCTTCTGCCTTGCGAATAAGACGACCACGGCGGCCAATGCCATCGTTCTGCAGTTTACCGACCCGATCTGGATCATTCTGATTTCAGCGGTCTTCTTCCACAAGCGCTTCACAAAGGCCGACGTGCTTGCCGTCGTGTTTACGTTTGGCGGGATCGCACTGTTTTTTGCAGACGGTCTCGACGCGGGAAACACCGTGGGCAATCTCATCGCACTCGGCTCGGGCGTCACGTTCGCCTGCTATTATATTACGCTCGGCGGCTGCCCGGAGAATGAGCGGATGAGCGCGATCGTGCTTGCAAATGCGATGACCTTTCTGATCGGTTTGCCGCTTGTTGTGACGACGAAGCCGGAGTTTTCCGCCATGCCCATCCTGTTCATTGCTGTGCTCGGCGTTTTTCAGCTCGGCATACCTTATGTGCTGCTCGCACGCGGCTCCGGCTGGTGCCCGCCCCTGGTGTGTTCGCTTCTCGGCGCACTGGAACCGCTTCTGAACCCCGTCTGGGTCGCAATCTTTGACGGCGAGACACCGGGATTTCTTGCGCTTGTCGGCGGTGCGATCGTCATTGCAACCATCACTGCCTGGTGCATCTACGATGCGCGGCACGGAATCAAAAGCGAGTCTGCTGTATGATCGAAGAGCTTCAGAAAAAAGCAAATCAGCTTCCGCTGCTTCCGGGTGTGTATATCATGCACGATGCTGACGGGACAGTGATCTACGTCGGAAAGGCGAAGAAGCTGAAAAACCGCGTCAGCTCCTATTTCCACGGCGAACACCTGCCGAAGGTCGCGGCGATGGTTGAGAAAGTCGCTGACTTTGAGGTCGTCGTTGTCAATTCGGAGTTTGAGGCGCTGATGCTGGAAAACTCCCTCATCAAGCGGCATATGCCGCACTACAACATTCTTTTAAAGGATGATAAGGGGTATCCCTTTGTGCGCGTTGACCTGCGGGAGACGTATCCGACATTTTCCGTCGTCAACCGCCCGAAGGAGGACGGAGCAAGCTATTTCGGCCCCTTCGGCGGGCGCGGCACGACGTTTGAGATCCTGTCCACCCTCCGAAAGGCGCTGCTGCTTCCGACCTGCAGCCGGAAATTTCCGCGCGACGTCGGAAAAGAACGCCCGTGCCTGAACTGGCAGATGGGGCTTTGCAGCGGCTACTGCCGCACGGAGGCTGATCCCGACGAATACCGCCGCGGCATTCAGGAGGCGGTGATGGTGCTGTCCGGCAAGTCCGGCGAACTGAAAAAAGAGCTGACCCGGCAGATGGAGGCCGCAGCGGAAGAGCTGCGCTTTGAAGCTGCTGCCAGACTGCGCGATCGTCTGCGCGCTGTTGACAGCCTCGGTAACCGACAGAAAGTGATTGCGACGGCGTTCGCGGATACGGATGCGGTCGGCTTTTTCCGCGGTGCAAAGACGGGCTTCGCTGTGCTGCACTACAGCGAAGGGAACCTTGCGGGAAAAGATTTTGAACTGATGGACGAGCCGCTGGAGGAGGACGCGGAGGCAATCTCCCGCCTGCTGCAGCAGTTTTATGCCGGGCGCGGACTTCTGCCGAAAACCATTCTCGTTCCGACAGAGCTTGAAGACCGCGGGGAAGTTGAACAACTGCTGAGCGAGAGCGCAGGTCATGCCGTGCATATCGAAGCGCCGAAACGCGGCAACAAAGCGGCGCTGACGGAAACGGCGTGCATC
>JAZQNZ010000008.1:0-4384 GCA_045627665.1 Oscillospiraceae bacterium | reverse complement strand
TCGCCTCCGTAAAGTTGCTTTCAAGGTTTGCAAAGCTGGCGTAATCATCGGCGAAATAATCATAGGTTGCCGCAAAGGGATAGGCATAGTCCGTGCCTGTGATCGTCTCAAAGGCGTACTCCGAGCCCTTATGGTGCTGGCTGCTCGCAAGCGTGCAGTCCCCGACAAAGGAGAGCGTAAAAAACTCCGGCTGCGGCTCGGGCGTCGGTTCCGGGGTAGGCTCAGGTGTTGGCTCCGGGGTCGGAGCGGGAGTGGGCTCCGGCACTGCTGGTGCAGCGGAAACCAAAGCCGGCACCGGCGTCGTCGCAGGGGCGAGCGCGCCGCCCGGCGCGCTTGCCCGCAGCAGAAACAACACCGCCAATGCCAGCGAGAGCAATATGATGATTGCGATTGCGTTTGTGATTTTTCTCATAGCTTACTCGTTTGCGGAATAACTGTATCCGATGGTCAGATTTGCGCCGCCGAACGTGCCGTCCAGCTTGCTCAGTGTGCGCAGATATTCCTCACTGCCTTCCTCGTAGGGTACGGGCTGATAGTTGTTGCGGTTTTTCTCGCCGCTGCAGGCACAGGGGATGTGCTCGCGCTCAATAATGCGCACAGTGCCGTCCGCCGCGCGCTCCACCGTCATGCGAAGGATAAATGTATCCTTGTCTCGCGGATTGGTGTTGCCGCCGAAAGTCCAGTTGCCCATACTGTAATAGATGTAATGCCCATCGTATTCCTCAACGGGCTGCAGCGTGTGGGGATGACTTCCGTAGACGAAGTCCGCGCCCGCGTCGATTGCGGCGTGCCCCTGCGCGATCTGGTCGCTGTTTGCGGAATAGCTGCCCTCATCGCCCCAATGGAGCGCCGCGATCACAAACTCCGCGCCGGCATCCTTTACGGCGGCGATGCCTTTTTTGATCTGGTCGATCGTACCGAAGGAGACGGCATACACGCCGATTTTCAATCCGCTCTCTGTTTCGTAAAGCGCCCACTCATCACGGCCCGCATAGGTCAGTCCCGCTGCCTCGGCCGCAGCCTTGGTGTCGTCATACCCCTGCTGACCGTAGTCCAGCACGTGATTGTTTGCCAGCGTCACGAACTCCACGCCGCCGAGCGGCAGGATCTGCGCGTAATCCGCGTCGGTCTTGAAGGTGAAGGTCTTTGCCGCAGAAGCGTTGGATTTCGTCAGGCAGCATTCCAGATTTGCCATCGTAAAGTCGTCATCGGCAAAATAATCCGCCGTTTTTGCAAAGGGATAGGCAAAATCGCCGGCAATGACGGTGTCGTAACCGTCCGGGCCGCCCTGAAAACCTATGGCGCTTGCCAGCGTGCAGTCCCCGATGAAGTGCAGTGTGAAGTATTCCGGCTCGGGGGTGGGTGTCGGCTCAGGCGTCTCCTCCGGGGCGGAAACCAGGGTCGGCGTTTCGACAGGAATCCACTCCTCCGCCGGATCGGCCGGAAGCTCGCCGGTCGGCTCCGCGTGGTCGAGAATCAGATCCGACCGGGACTCGGAGGCGGCGGCGGGCGCAGCGTCCGCAGGGCGCAGCCGCGCCGTTCCGCCGGAAAAGGCCAGCGCGGCGATCACAAGGATCAATATCAGCTTTTCTGCGTTTTTCCCTTTGCCCATATCTTATAGTCTCTCTTTATTTCTTGACGTTCTGACTCAGATAAGCATTGATAAAGCCGTCGATGTCGCCGTCCATAACGGCGTTGATGTTGCTGTTTTCAAAAGCGGTGCGGGCGTCCTTCGCCAGCGTATAGGGCATGAAAACATAACTGCGGATGGCGGAGCCGAAGTCGATCTTCATCTGCACGCCCTTGATGTCGGACACTTTTTCCAGATGCTCGCGTTCCTTGATCTCAGCGAGCTTGGCACGCAGCATCTCCTTGCAGTTCTCCAGATTCTGGAAGTGGCTGCGCTCCACCTGCGAGGACACCACAATGCCGGTGGCCTTGTGGATCAGACGGACGGCAGAAGACGTCTTGTTGACCTTCTGACCGCCGGCGCCGGAGGAACGGTAGACCTGCATCTCGTAATCGTCCTCACGCAGCTCGATGGTGTTATCGTCCGCGATCTCGGGCATGACCTCCACAGCCGCAAAGCTGGTCTGGCGGCGGCCGGAGGCGTCAAACGGGGAGATACGCACCAGACGGTGTACGCCGTTTTCGCTTTTGAGAAAACCGTAGGCATTTTCGCCTTCAATCTTGATGGTCGCGGACTTGATGCCGGCCTCGTCGCCGTCCTGCCAGTCCATGAGCGTGTACTTGTAGCCGTGGCGCTCTGTCCAGCGGGTGTACATACGGTAGAGCATACTCGCCCAGTCCTGCGCCTCGGTGCCGCCGGCGCCGGGATGCAGCGTCAGGATGCAGTTGTTGGCGTCGTACTCACCGGTCAGGAGGGCCTGCAGACGCATCTGCCCCAGAGAGGCTTCCAGCTCGTCGTAACCGGTCTGCAGCTCTTCCAGCATGCTCTCGTCGTTTTCCTCCAGCGCCATCTCGCAGATGGTAAAGAGGTCGTCCCACATACTCTGCAGCTTTGCATATCTGTCGATTTTTCCCTGCAGAAGCTTGGTGCGCTGCTGATTCTTCTGCGCGTTCTGGACGTCATTCCAGAAATCCGGTGCCTCGGTCGCGGCGCGAAGCTCGTCCAGCTCGCGCTCGGCATCCTCCAGCTTCAGCGAAATGCCGAGGTTATTCAGTGCGGGCTTCAGATTGTTGAGCTTCACCTTGTATTCGTCAAATTCGATCATATTCAAAACTCCCTGTATGATATTCAAACCAAATTATTATATCCTATTTTATATAGAAAGTAAATATCCAAAATTGCGGCAGCAACTGCCGATACGTCCCCGGTGCGTACTGCGCAGCGCTTTCGTTGTCTCTCAAGAGCCCAAACGAAGCACCGGCCGTTCCGAAAAGAACGACCGGTGCTTTCGAATACCATATCATACAGTAGCGTCAAACTCGCGGCAGGGGGGATCGTCCGCAGGAATACCGAAATACTTTGGCAGAATGCCGCGCAGCTCGTCAAGGTCTGCGATCTCGCGCTCCGTGCGCTCCTGACGTGTGCGCAGCTTGAAGCTGCGATTCGTGACGGAGACGCTGCCGTCGTCCAGACGGAGGTTGAGATTCAGTGTAGAGCGGAAAAGGGAGCCGGGACGCTGGGAAACATGGAAGTTCAGCGGGATGAGTTCTACAGGGAGCGCCGGAACATCGTGGAAGAGCATCACGCGGCCGGGATTATCGGTTTCGACCCATTCAAGATAGGTGAAAGCTCCGTCCGTGCCGATGCGGTAGCCGTGGTCAATGCTGCCGCCGTATCTGACCGCACCGTCCGGCACAGGGCCGCCGAAGCCGACGTCGCAGAAGTATTTTTCGCCATCAATGGTGCAGACGATGCCGCAGTGCGCAGGAGGCGGAACAAATCCCTTGCCGAAAAGCAGACTGACAACAACAAGATAGGCGTCGAAGCCGACCGATTTGAGAAGGGAACAGAACAGGCTGTTCAGCTCGAAGCAGTATCCGCCGCGGCGGCGGACAACGATCTTACTGTATATGTCCTCAATGGCGAGGCTGGGGCAGTCCCCGCGCCCCCAGACGTCCATATCGTCAAAGGGAACGTGAGTCAACTGCGCGTGAACAAGCCTGTCAAGCCATTCGACCGTAGGTGCAACAGCTTCGCCGGCGAGACCGATTCGGGCAAGGTAAGCCTCCTTGTCCGGCAGGGGAGCATAAAGTTCTTCGTACATGGTGTTTGTCCTTCCTGCTCTGAGGGTATGAGAGCGATACTTTGCAGTGTAACAGATATATTCATATTATCACAGTATGTTTCCGATTACCACAGAAACCTTCTGAAATCTGCAAAAAGATGACCTGTCCTTTCGGACAGGCCATCTTCGTCAGGTGTTGATCTGTAAGTAATCCGCGAGGGGATCAGCCCATCTCAACGATCTCCTTGATGATGGGATCAAGGCGCTGCCACTCAGCCTGAACCTCGTCGCCGGGCCAGGTGTAGTACTTGGAGGTACCACCGTTTGCACGGCAGCGCTCATAATATTCGCCCTCGGTCTCGTCGTCGATGGAGTCGATGACAGCAGCGATCTGTGCGCAGATCTCGTCGGGAGTGCCGGCGGGAGCGACCAGCATGGAGCGGTTGGGAACCATGTACTTTTCAGCATCTGCGCCGAACACATCGAGCAGAGTGGGAACGGACTTCATGATGTCCAGACCGTCCTGATCGGCGGGATAGTAAGAGAAATCGTTGTCTGCACGGCAGTTGATGATGGCCTTGCAGGAGCCGTCCTTCAGATAGCCGAGAGCGGTGGTTTCGTCAAACATAACGCAGTTGATGATGCCGCCCAGCAGGTTCGCGGAAGCGTCAGCATTGGTGGTGGAGACC
>JAZQNZ010000007.1:0-2134 GCA_045627665.1 Oscillospiraceae bacterium | reverse complement strand
CCGTATCCCACGGTGAAGATCGCGGGACGCTACCGCTATAAGCTGACGCTCCGGACGCCGTCGGACGGCGCCGTGCAGGAGCTTGTTTCAAAAACACTGATCTACTGCAATCAAGAACGCGAGTTTCGCGGCGTATCGGTTTATGCCGACCGCAACCCGCTGGAATAACGAATGTGAGGTTTTAGAAAACAATGGCACTCAGGAACATTATGGAAAAGGGCGAGAAATGTCTGGAGAAGCACTGCCGCCCCGTAACGGATTTTAATGAAAAGCTCCACACCCTGCTGGACGATATGGCGGAAACGCTGGAAAAGGCGAACGGCGTCGGACTTGCCGCGCCGCAGGTCGGCATCCTCCGCCGCGCGGTGCTGGTGCTGGAGACCAATGTTCCCGAGGGTGAAGAGGAATATATCATCGAGCTGATCAACCCCGAGATCATCGAGACCTCCGGCGAGCAGGAGGGTCCGGAGGGCTGCCTCAGCGTTCCCGGCGTATTCGGCTGGGTCAGGCGCCCCGACCACGTGAAAGTGCGTGCGCAGGACCGCGACGGAAACACCTTCGAGGTGGAGGGAGACGGCCTGACCGCAAGAGCCTTCTGCCATGAGATCGACCATCTGGAGGGCGTGCTGTTCACCGAGCTTGCGGAGCATATCATGAGCGACGATGAACTGAACGATTACTACGGAACGGATGACGGAGACGGGGAATAATGCGCGTTGTTTTTATGGGCACGCCGGACTTTGCCGCGGCGTCGCTCCAAAAGCTGATTGATGAAAAATACGAGATTGTCGGCGTGTTCACGCAGCCGGACAAGCCGCGCGGACGCGGGATGGATCTGGCGCATTCCGAGGTGAAAACGCTGGCGCTTGCGCATGATCTGCCGGTTTACCAGCCGGAAAATATGCGCGACGGCGCCGCTGCCGCACTGCTGCGCGAGCTGCGCCCGGATGTGATCGTCGTCGTGGCTTACGGCAGAATTCTGCCGGAGGAGATCCTTTCTCTGCCGCCACTCGGCTGCATCAATGTCCATGGCTCGCTCCTGCCGAAGTATCGCGGCAGCGCACCGATCCAGTGGGCGGTTCTGAACGGTGACCGTACCACCGGCGTTTCCACCATGTACCTTGCCGAGCGGATGGACGCCGGCGACGTGATCTTCACGGAGGAGACCGAAATCGGAGAGACGGAGACCAGCGGCGAGCTGTTTGACCGGCTGATGGTCATGGGCGCGGAGCTCCTGCACAAAACGCTGTGCGCCCTTGCCGCAGGCACCGCGCCGCGCACCGCGCAGGACGAGTCTGCCGCGACCTATACCACCATGCTTGACAAGCGTATGTGTCCCATTGACTGGACGAAATCCCCGCGCGAGGTGCGCAAATGGGTCTGCGGACTGCAGCCGTGGCCTGTTGCAACAACGGAGATCGAGGGCGGCACCATGCGCGTGTTCGCCGTGGAGGATACGGGCAGCCGAACCGACCGCGCCCCCGGCAGCATCGTCTCTGCCGGTAAGGCTGGGATCGAGGTCGCCTGCGGCGGCGGAGAAACCGTGCTGATCACGGAGGTGCAGGCTGCGGGCAAAAAGCGTATGCGGGCGGCGGACTATCTGCTCGGCCACCCGATCCGGGTGGACTGAGATGGGAAACGCCAGAATTGCCGCGCTGACGGCGCTGGAAAAATGCCGCCGCGCCGGCGCATGGTCGGACGCGGTGCTTGGCAGCGTGATGGACGACGCCGGACTGTCCGGGCGCGACCGCGGCCTTGCCGCTGCGCTGTGCTACGGTGTTTTGCAGAATCGCCTGCTGCTTGACCATGTGATTGCCCGCTTTTCGGGCATCAAGCTCACAAAAGTTGAGCCGAAGGTGCTGGACATCCTGCGCCTGTCCGCCTATCAGCTCCTTTTTATGGACAGAATCCCGGCGCCCGCCGCCGTGAACGAGGCGGTGACGCTCAGTAAATCGCTCGGCTACGCCCGCGCTGCCGGCTATGTCAATGCCGTCCTGCGCAGGATCGCAGCCTGCGGCGATGCGTTTGATTTTTCGGAGGGGCCGGCTGCGCAGCGGCTTTCTCTTCGCTGGAGCCACCGCATCGAGCTGACGGAGTATTTCATTGCGCGCCTCGGCGAAACGGAGGCGGAGGC
>JAZQNZ010000006.1:0-3557 GCA_045627665.1 Oscillospiraceae bacterium | reverse complement strand
CAGGGCTGGCATTCGGCGCTTCGTGGATCTCAAGCCCGACGCTGTGGCCGAAGCTGTGGCCGAAGCAGCCGCCCCAGCCTGCGTCCGCGATCACCCTTGCAGCCGCCTCATGCACAGCGGCGCCCGTAACGCCCGCCTTTGCGGTTTCGATCCCGGCAAGCTGTGCGCGCAGAACCGTGTCGTAAACGGCGCGCATCTCATCCGTGGCATAGCCGAGCGCAACCGTGCGCGTCATGTCGGAGCAGTAGCCGTTTTTCAAACACCCGAAGTCCATCGTCACGAAGTCGCCCTCGCGCAGAACCGTGTCGCCGGGAACGCCGTGGGGCATACTTGTCCGGCTTCCGGTCAGGGCGATCGGGTCAAAGCTGTTGCCCTCTCCGCCGTGAAGCAGCATACGGTATGTCAGCTCCGCGGCAAGCTCCCGTTCGGTCATGCCGGGGCGAAGAATGCCGAGCACCTCGTTCAGTGCCGTTTCCGCAATGCGCTGCGCTGCGATGATGCTTTCCAGCTCGTAGGATTCCTTGACGGCGCGCAGCTTTTTCACCAGCGTTTCCGCGGGTGTGAGCGTCCGCTCCAGACGTTTCTCCCAGCGCAGCCAGTCGCCGTGCGGCAGATACAGTTCCTCTGCGCCAACGGCGGTGCAGCCCTCCAGCGCCTCTTTCACGCAGGCGATCAGCGGACGCTCTGCGGAGAAAAGCTCAACTTCCAGCTCATCGGCCTGCGCCCGTGCCGCCTCGATGTAGCGAAAATCGGTAAACATCCGGGCGCGGGAGCGTGTAATGACCGCAGCGCCGTCCGTAATGGCAAAGCGGCTCAGATAGCGGATATTGATGGGGGAAAACAGGACGATGGCGTCAAGTCCCCAGGTCTCCAGTTCGGTTTGGATCATACGGACATTCATAGTTTATTGTATCTCCGTCATTTCATGTATTTCCACCGATATTTCAGCCGGAACGGAAATTCCAGCCAATATCGAAACCGCAGGATAAAGCGGTTGAACTCAATGGGATGCACCAGTGCCGCAAATGCGCCGCACCACTTGGCGCAGCAGACGTCGGTGTAGATCTGGTCGCCGATGAAGGCAGTCTCCGCAGGGGAGAAGCCGCGCTCCGCCATCACTGCGCGCGCATTTTTCGTAAATGGCTTCCACGCCTTTCTTTGCCAATCCAGTCCGAACGCCGCCGCAAAGCGTTCCGGGCGCTCGCCGCGGTTGTTGGACAGCACAAACATTTCCAGTCCGGCGTCCCGAAGCTCATTCACCCATGCGGTCATGCGTTCGGTCGGCTCGGAAACGGTATACGGTGCGACGGTGTTGTCGATATCCAGAATAATAAAGCGGATTCCGCGATTTGTAAACAGCCGCGGACGAATCTCATAAATACTGCCCGTCATCAGATCGGGCACCGGCCAGAAGCTCATGGTTTCTCCTCCGTGCGCAGCGGGAATCGCAGGATAAAGCGTGTCCCGACAGACTCCCGGTGTTCAACGCTGATCTCTCCCCCGTTGGCCTTCACCGCATCGCGTACGATGGACAAGCCGAGACCGCTGCCGCCGCGCGCGCGGGAGCGTGCCTTGTCCACGCGGTAGAAGCGGTCGAAGATATGCGGAATATCCTCGTCCGGGATGCCGATGCCGGTATCCTCAACCAGCATAACGGCCTCGTCGCCCACGCAGTTGAGCTTCAGAAAGACATTGCCGTCAAAGCTGTTGTACTTCACCGCGTTTTCGGCAAGGTTAAAGATCACCTGATAAATGTCATCCTCCGATGCGGAGATAAATCCCTCGTCGTTCAGCTCGGTAAAAATGGTAACATTTTTTTCCTCTGCCAGCGGCTTCAGAAGGTGAACGGCGCGCTCCGCGATCGTTTTCAGGCTGACGCGCGTCCGCTCAACGGGCAGGGCGCTGTCCATTTTTGTCAGCTTCATCAGTTTTTCCGTCATGCGTTGCAGACGTTCCGCCTCCGCGCCGATGTCGGTGACAAATTCGGGCATCGTGCTCTCGTCCATGTTTTCGCTCTGCACGATGCTGTCCGAGAGCAGACGGATGGACGCCAGCGGCGTACGCAGCTCATGCGAAGCGTCGGAAACAAAGCGGCGGCGCAGCTCCTCCGTCTTCCACAGCCGCTCTGTCATCTCGTTGAATTCCTCGCCCAGCTCGCGCACCTCGTCGCGCCCGCGCGGGTCAACGCGGTAGGCATAGTCGCCCTCGCGGATAATACGGACGCCCTGCACCAGTTCGCGGATGCGGCGCGTCAGTGCGGAGGTAAACAGGCAGATCACCGCAAGCGTGACCGCGCCGAGCAGGATGGAAACATTGCGCAGCCGGTGCTGGATGGAATTGATGAGCTCCGCCTGCTCGCTGTCCAGCTCAAGAATATAAACTGCGCCGATCACGCCGCCATAGCTCTTCACCGGGGCAGCCGCACGGCTTCGAAAGGCGGTACCGTCGTAATGCGAGGCAAACACCGCCTTGCCGCCCAGCGCACTGCGCAGGATCGACGGCTCGCGTTCGGCATCCGCCGCGCCGTAAAGGTCGGTGTCATAGATGATCGTCCCCTCCGGGTCGGTGACAACGACGCGGTCAAGGCTGTCCGTACCGATCAGATCCATAACCTTCGATACACCCTCCCCGCTCAGCTTTTCCAGTGCGGAAAGCGAAGCGGACATCACGCCCGTGCGTCCCATCAGGGAGCTCTGCTTTGCGGAAAACACAATATCCCGTGCGCTGGTGGTCGGGAAAATATTCAGCATGGCGATGGTCACGGCAATAAACACGGAAAAGATCGTGACAAAAACCATCTGCACGCTGTATCTGATTTTCGAAACTCTCTTTGCCATAGGCACCTCCAAAGGCCGCGCCGCGGCAGACTCACTGCCTGAAATAGTACCCCACGCCCCACTTGGTAATGATGTGTGCGGGATTTGCGGGGTCCCGCTCCAGCTTTTCGCGCAGTCGGCGGATGTGAACGTCCACCGTCCGCTCCTCGCCCTGATAGCTGTAGCCCCAGACGGTATTCAGCAGCGCATCGCGGCTGAACACCTTTCCCTCCGTGCGCATAAGAAGCTCGATCATGTCAAACTCCTTGGCGGTCAGATTGACCTCCTCATCACCGCGCCATGCCATGCGGCGCTCCGGGTCGAGTCGGAATCCCGCGCAGCTCAGCACTTCGGAGGCATCCTCCGCCGGCGCCGATATGCTGCTGCGCCGCAGCAGCGCACGGGCGCGCGCTTTCAGCTCCAGAATATTAAACGGCTTGGTCAGATAATCGTCCGCGCCGTATTCAAACCCGATCAGCTTGTCGGTATCCTCGCTTTTTGCTGTGAGCATGATGATGGGAACGGTGGAGCTCTCGCGGATGTGCATACAGGCTTCCAGACCGTCCATCACCGGCATCATCAGATCCAGAATGATCAGATCATAGTGCTGACTCTTCGCCATCTCCACAGCGGCAGCGCCGTCGTAGCAGACGTCCACCTGCCAGCCCTCGTTCTCCAGATTGAATTTAATGCCCTTGACAAGCAGGACTTCATCGTCAACAACCAGTATTCTCATTGATT
>JAZQNZ010000005.1:0-2299 GCA_045627665.1 Oscillospiraceae bacterium | reverse complement strand
GCTGCGCACTGCGGTGCGCGGCCGGTTTTGCTTTCTTCTCTTTCCTCCGCCGCTTTTGACGGACTTCGCCGCGGCACGGGGATATACTTGCGCCATGAGCATTGTGTATGCGGATTCGATTTTTCTGTCCAATGCGGCGGTGGATTATCTGCGGCTGCTGTCGGCGGGAAAGCTTTGCGCGCTGCCGCTGCGGCGATGGCGCATGGGACTGGGCGCTGCGTGGGGCGGCGCGTTCGCCGTCGGCGCTGCGGTGCTGCCGCACCTGCTCGGACTGTGGACAGTAAAGCTGCTTGCCGGAGCGATCGCGGTGGTCATCGCATTCGGCGTGGAGCGGCGGACGCCGAAGGCAATCCTTGCGTTTCTTGCGGTGGCGGCGGCGTTCGGCGGCACGGTGCAGGCAATCTCGTCGCTGGGCGGGGAACGCGCCCCGGGCGGCGTGACGCTCTCCATGCGGGTGCTGCTGCTGTCGTTCGCCGTGTGCTACGCGCTGGTGTCGCTGGTGTTTCGGCATATCGAACGCCGCTGCGGGCGGCGGATGCACCGTACGGAACTGACGATGAACGGGCGGACAGCGGAATTTTCCGCGCTGGAGGACAGCGGCAACGAGCTGACCGATCCGCTGACCGGCTGCCGCGTTCTTGTGGCGGAGGCTGCGGCGCTGGCGCCGGTATTCGATCTGCCGGAGGCGCTGCGCGAGGACGCACCGGAGGCGCTGGCGCTTCTGGCTGCGGCGGGACAGAGCGGGAAATTCCGCCTTCTGCCCTGCGCCTGCGTTGCGGCGGAGCGGACGCTGCTGCTGTGCTTTCGTCCGGAGAAGCTGACGCTGGATGATCTGACGCGGCACGATATTGTGGTGGCGGTCTGCCCGCGCAGGCTTTCGGCGGACGGGGAGTATCAGGCGATTATCTGAAAACGGGGAGGAGAAGAGTATGAACACCGGGGAGAAAATTTTGCTGAAGCTTCGCCTGCTGAGAGGGCGCGTTTCGCTTTTGCTGCGTATGCCGGATGCGGTGCATTATATCGGCGGGAGCGACACGCTGCCGCCGCCGCTGTCCGCAGCGGAGGAGCAGGCCGCTCTGGAGGCGCTGGCGGAGGGGAGCGGGGATGCGCGCCAAATGCTGATCGAGCACAATCTGCGGCTGGTCGTGTACATATCCCGGCGCTTTGAAAACACCGGCGTCGGTCTTGAAGACCTGATCAGCATCGGGACGATCGGACTGATCAAGGCCATTTCCACCTTCCGCGCGGACAGAAACATCAAGCTTGCCACCTATGCCTCGCGCTGCATCGAAAACGAGATCCTCATGTATCTGCGTAAGCTCGGCGGCGCGGCGCACACCGTCGTCAGCTTTGACGAGCCGCTGAACACCGACTGGGACGGCAATGAGCTGCTGCTGTCCGACGTGCTGGGCACGGACGCGGACGAGGTTTCGCGCTCGCTGGAGGAGGACGCGGAACGGCAGCTCCTGCTGGAGGCGGTGAACCGTCTGGAGGAACGGGAAAAGCGCATCATCGTTCTGCGCTTCGGGCTGATGGGCCGCGAGGAGCTGACGCAGAAGGAGGTCGCAGATCTGATGGGCATTTCCCAGAGCTATATCAGCCGTCTGGAAAAGCGTATCATCCTGCGCCTGCGCCGGGAGATGAGCCGGCTTTGAGGCGTCCCGCTTGCAATCTGCCGCCCTGCGTGATACTATGGCGAAAAAGCGCCGCGCACAGCCGCGGCGGGTGTTTATTTTGGGAGGCAGAAGATGCAGAAACCGACGCTTGTTGTGATGGCGGCGGGTATGGGCAGCCGCTTCGGCGGACTGAAACAGATCATGCCCGTGGACGACCGGAATCATCCCATTCTTGATTATTCGCTCTACGATGCGCGCCGCGCGGGCTTTGAGCGCGTTGTTTTTATCATCAAGCACGCCATCGAGGCGGATTTCAAGGCCGCAGTCGGGCGGCGCATGGAGCAGCATTTCCATGTGGACTATGTTTTTCAGGAGCCGGACGTTCTGCCGGCAGGTTACGCCGTGCCGGAGGGGCGCACAAAGCCGTGGGGGACGGGGCACGCCGTCGCCTGCTGCCGCGGCGTGGTGGACGGCCCCTTCGCCGTGATCAACGCCGACGATTTTTACGGTGCGGAGGCATTCCGCACAATCTATGATTTCCTTGCCGCGCCGCACGACGATACCTGCCATGCGATGGTGGGCTACCGTCTGCGCAACACCGTGACGGAAAACGGCTACGTCTCCCGCGGGATCTGCACGGCGGAAAACGGACTTCTGACCGATGTGACGGAGCGGACGCATAT
>JAZQNZ010000004.1:0-2121 GCA_045627665.1 Oscillospiraceae bacterium | reverse complement strand
ATTGCCTCGCTCGGCATTCCCGTGACCGCAGTTGCCAACGCGACGGAGAGCGGCGAAATCATCCGCCTGATGGAGAGCGGCGCGCTGAACTATGTTGTATACACCGGCGCGGTCAAGGACGCCACGATGGGCGATTTCATTGCGCTCCACCGCCGCGCCATGCAGCTCGGCATCCCCTGCCTCACGAGTCTGGGCACTGCAAACGCCCTCGCGGAGATTATCGCAAGCGGCTTCAATCTGGACAACACGGAGCTGGTGGACATCAACGCCATGCGTCCCTGGCAGCAGACGGTGCGCTTTGCGAAGATGCACTCCTGCGGCAACGACTATATCTTCATCGAAAATTTTGACGGCGCGATCACCTGCCCGGAGTCGCTGTGCGTCAGTCTCTGCGACCGCCATTACGGCATCGGCGCGGACGGGATCGTCCTCATCGAGCGCTCTGCTTCGGCGGACGCGAAGATGCGCTCGTTCAACCGCGACGGCAGCGAGGGCAGAATGGCGGGCAACAACATCCGCTGCGTCGGCAAATACCTCTACGACAAGGGATATGTCCCCAGCGAATACGTCTCCGTGGAGACCGCAAGCGGCATTCACACGCTGCATCTCTACCTGCGCGACGGCAAGGTAAATTCCGTTTCCGTCAATATGGGCAGAGCGACGATCGGGGAGAAAACCATTACCGTGGGCGGGCAGGAATATCCCACCGTCTGCGTCAATGTCGGCAACCCGCACTGCGTCCTGTTCTGCGACGCCATCGACGGTCTGGATCTTGCCGCTATCGGCCCGGCGTTTGAGTATCATCCGGCGTTCCCGGAGCGTGTGAACACGGAGTTCGTCCGCGTGGTGAACCGCACGACGCTGCGCCTGCGCGTTTGGGAGCGCGGCAGCGGCGAAACGCTGGCCTGCGGCACGGGCGCCTGCGCCGCCGTGGCGGCCGCCGTGGAGAAAGGACTCTGCGATCCCGGCACGGACGTTACCGTCAAACTGCTCGGCGGGGATCTGACCGTCAACTATACGCCGGAGTGCGTGACGCTGACGGGCAGCGCCGTGATGGTGTTTGAGGGTGAATTTGCCTACTGATCCCACAGACAGCACCGGACGAGAAAACCGTCCCCGCCGAAACCGGCCGGGACGGTTTTGAACTTTTTCCGCCTGATACTGCCGGCGCGGGAATGTGCTTGTGTTTTGTCGGGGCGGCTGATATACTCATACTATTATCTGATGAAAACTTGTTTTCATCAGTTTTCAGTATCAAAGCAATCAGTGGCTGAGGGAAGGAGAAAAACGTCTATGAAAGCAGCGCGGAACAAAACCATAGACCTTTCGGTTGCGGAAGGGAGCGAGTATCTTGCCCGCTGCCTGACCGTGGAGCAGCCGGTTTCTCTTGCGGACGTGCTTGACCGCACCATACTCGGCGATTGCTTCGATGTTCTGCCGCTGCTGCCGGAAAGATGCGTCGATCTGCTGATCGTTGACCCGCCTTACAATCTGGACAAGGATTTCCACGGCGACCGGTTCCGCCGCATTTCGGATGGGGATTACCGCGACTACACGCAGGCGTGGCTCCGCGCAGTGCTGCCGCTGCTGAAGGACGACGCTTCCGTTTATGTCTGCTGCGACTGGCGCTCCGGCATGGTGATCGGGCCGCTGCTGGAGGAATATTTCTGCCTGCGCAGCCGCATTACATGGCAGCGCGAAAAGGGACGCGGCGCGAAACGAAACTGGAAAAACGGCATGGAGGATATTTTCTTTGCCACGCGCTCGAAGGACTACACCTTCCATGTGGAAAACGTCATGCAGCGCCGCCGCGTCATCGCGCCCTACCGGGTGGACGGTGTGCCGAAGGACTGGGAGGAAACGGCGGAGGGGCGATTTCGCAACAGCTTTCCGTCCAACTTCTGGGACGACATTTCCGTTCCGTACTGGTCGATGCCGGAAAACACCGCCCACCCGACGCAGAAGCCGGAAAAGCTGCTTGCAAAGCTGATCCTCGCAAGCTCCGAGCCCGGCGGCGTGGTGCTCGATCCCTTCCTCGGCTCCGGCTCCACCTCGGTCACGGCGAAAAAGCTGGGTCGGCACTTCGTCGGCATTGAAAAAAACCCGCAGTACTGCGTCTGG
>JAZQNZ010000003.1:0-2124 GCA_045627665.1 Oscillospiraceae bacterium | reverse complement strand
CGCCGATCACGTGATAGGTGCTGGGGCACCTGCGGATAAAGCTCAGAAGCTGTTCCGATTCATTCCGTTCCATACTGCAAAGCCGCCTTTTCACATTGTTTTTCCCGCACAGCATAGCATATTTCCGTATGGATGACAAGCATGCCGGAAACGAGAAATTTTTGCCCGTCGTATTGTCAAAATCGAGTTGTCATGTTAATATAGGAATATATTTCAGAGATCAAGGAGTATTGTCCATGGAGACGAAACCCATATATCGGCGCGTCCTGCTGAAGATCAGCGGTGAGGCGCTTGCCGGCGAAAAGCACACCGGCATTGATTTTAACGTTGTCCGCAGCGTCTGCGAAGCAGTCAAGACCATCACGGAGCTGGGCGTACAGGTCGGCATCGTTGTCGGCGGCGGCAACTTCTGGCGCGGCGTGAAGGACGGCGGCGGAAAGATGGAGCGCACCCGTGCCGACCACATGGGCATGATGGCCACCGTGATGAACGCCCTCGCCGTCAGCGACGTGTTTGAGCAGATGGGCGTTCCCGTCCGTGTCCAAACCGCCATCGAAATGCGCCAGATCGCCGAGCCGTATATCCGTCTGCGCGCGGACAAGGAGCTGAGCGACGGCTGCGTCGTCATTTTCGGCTGCGGCACCGGCAACCCCTACTTCTCCACCGACACTGCCGCCGTGCTGCGTGCCGCGGAGATCAATGCCGACGCCATTCTGCTTGCCAAGAATATCGACGGCGTTTACAGCGCGGACCCGAACGTGGACCCCACCGCCGTCAAGTATGACAGCATCACCTACGACGAGGTGCTGGCAAAGCGTCTTGCCGTGATGGACACCACCGCGACCAGTCTTTCCATGGACAACCATATTCCCGTACACGTTTTCGCACTGGCGGATCCCCGCAATATCGTCCGCGTTGTCTGCGGCGAAGAAGTCGGAACCAAAGTGAACTGAACAAACATCAACTGATTATTCTTACAGGAGGCTTATATCATGTCCGAGTATCAAGAATTCACCGACAAAATGGAAAAAACCTGCTCCGTTCTGCTGGAGAGCTTCAATGCCGTCCGCGCAGGCCGTGCAAACGCAGCCGTTCTCGACAAGATCACCATCGACTATTACGGAACGGAAACTCCCATCCAGCAGGTTGCAACGATCTCCTCGCCCGACCCCCGCTCCCTCGCCATCCAGCCGTGGGACGGCAGCGTCCTGAAGCTGATCGAAAAGGCGATCCAGGCCAGCGAGCTCGGCATCAACCCCCAGAACGACGGCCGCGTGATCCGCCTTGTCTTCCCCCAGCTCACCGAGGAGCGCCGCAAGGATCTCATCAAGCAGGTCAAGAAGTATTCCGAGGACGCCAAGGTCGCCATCCGCAACATCCGCCGCGACGCCATCGACAAATTCAAGAAGCAGCAGAAGGCAAGCGAGATCACCGAGGACGACTATAAAAACATCGAAAAGGATCTGCAGAAGTGCACCGACGACTATATCAAGAAGATCGATGAGCTCTGCGCCAAAAAGGAAAAGGAACTTTCCGAGATCTGATGAGCATTTTCAGGAACACAAAGCAGGCGGAGGAGATCGACCGTTCGAATCTCCCCCGCCATATTGCCATTATTATGGACGGCAACGGCCGCTGGGCAAAAAAGCGCGGACTGCCGCGCGCTGCCGGTCATGCCGCCGGGGCGGAGACCTTCCGCCGCATTGCGACTTACTGCAAAAACCTCGGCATCGACTATCTGACGGTTTACGCTTTCTCGACGGAAAACTGGAAGCGCCCGAAGGAGGAGGTCGACGCCATCATGGCGCTGCTGGAGAAATATCTCGGCGAAGCGATTGAAAAAATGGAGCGGGACAATATCCGTCTCCGCTTTTTCGGGGATACGAGCGTCCTCTCGCCGAAGCTGCGCGAGCTGATCGCACGCACCGACGGCATCAGCGCCCGGCTGAGCGGATTTCAGGCCAACATCTGCCTGAACTACGGTGGCCGCGACGAGATCATCCGCGCCGCAAGGGCATACGCTGCGCAGGTAAGCTCCGGCGCCCCGAACGACATTGACGAAGCCCGCTTCGGTGATCTGCTGGATTCCTCCGGCATTCCCGATCCCGACCTGCTCATCCGCCC
>JAZQNZ010000002.1:0-7447 GCA_045627665.1 Oscillospiraceae bacterium | reverse complement strand
GGAAAAGCCGTCCGACTGCTTCGAATTCCTGTCTGCCGCAGAAACAAGACGCACTGTTCCGGTCGGGGAAAACCGATTGATGCCGATCGCCATGTTCTGCCTCCTTCTGAAAGCATCCCTGTTGATGTCCGGCAAAGGCACCGGGGGTCTGTCCGGAACCGTCAGAATATGTCTGTGCGGATTTTCCGAAAAAACCTTGCCGCAGCGTGCCTTTTTGACGCTGCCCGCAGTCTTTTTCGGGAAATCCGTCGGATATGTTATGTTCGTATCATACAGTATAACTGTTTTTGTCAAGATTTACAAGTGTTAATTGAGAAAAGCAAGCGTTTTTTGTGAAATTACATCCCGGACAGCCCGCCCGGCCGCGGTCTTCACCCCGGAATCGTGTGCGATCAGCCGCACAAGCCCTCATGCATATCCTGCGCTTCGCGGTTCGGCTGCGCGATCTGCTTCCACGTATCCCGCTGGGCAGTAAGGATCTCGATCACTTCGGGAAGCTGAGAGAAGTCCTTTTTCACGTTTGCCTGCATCAGCGTGTGAAGCATGAATTCATAAATCGGCAAAAGCTGACCGGAGAGCTCGATCTCCATATCCAGCGACGCCATCAGCTCCGAAATGATTTTCTGCGCTTTGATCAGATAGTCGCTCGCTTTCATCAGATCGTGCTTATCTTCAAACGCCATCGTCGCAAGCTTGATATCCTTGATGCAGGCCTCGAACAGCATCACAAGAAGCTCCGCCGGGCTGGCAGTCATCACGGTTCTGTACAGATATTCCTGACCGAGTTTGTTCGTTCCCATTCTGAATTCTCCTTTTCTGGCTGAATTCCAGCCGTCCTGTGCCGGACACTCAGATGTCGAACAGCGTAGAGATCACCTCACGCTGATGCTCCATAATGAGTGCCGCTGCCTGCATATCGGTATAGCGCTTCCGATAATCCGAAATCAGCCCTTCCATCCTGTCGTCCATCTCACCGGCGGTCGAAAGGCCGTCGTCTCCCGGGTGTCTGCACCCGGAAAGATATTTCCCGATGCACTCCTTGACCTTGTGGGCAATGCCCATATCCTCGCCGTCCGCGTTGTTGGAAAACAGCGCGGCGATCTCTTCGGTGTTGAGCATCAGGTTCATTTTCAGCTTGTTGACGTCAAGGATCGGAAGCGGCGTTTTCCCGTCGGCGTTTTCGGTCAGAATTCCGAACGACTTCGCCGTGCCGCCCGTGCCGCCTTCCTGCGTCAGCAGGGCATTTCCGAGCTCGTCGGCCAGCGACGCAAGCGCTTCGCCCTCCTCTTCCTTCAGGCTTGAGATCAGCTCACACAGTTCGCCGATAAAGATCTGGATCGCCTGCACCGTGGAATCGTAATCGCGCGTCACGGTGAACTTGACGCCCTCCGGCGGCGTCGGTGCATTAAAGGTGAACAGCAGTCCCTTGTGGTGGTATTCGCGGCTCTCGCGCTCCACACGGAAACCGTTGATCTCCGCGATCGTGTTCTGTCCGTTCACGTAGAAGCCGTTGTCGATCCCGAAGGCGCTGCCGCGGCCGAATGCGTTGCCGCGCAGGTTCGCAATTTCGATTGAGCTGTTGCGTCCGCCGTTGTCGGAAACAATGACGATGGCGTCCTCCGCAGCGTCATAGTACATGGAGCAGACCGCGTCCACATCTTCGCTGATCTCGGCGGCCATGTCCGCAAAGCGTGCGGTGCGCTCGAACGAAAACACTTTGCCGTTGATGCTGAATGCGATGCAGCCCGTCTGGTCGAACTGCAGCGGCGCCGCCAGCGGAAGCGCCTCCAGCGCATCCGCTTGGGAAAAGGCTTCGCCCTCTGCGGAGATGCGTCCGGCGCTTTTTACGCGGCTCTCCTCCGCGACCTGGCTGACTGTCACCGTAACCTCGCCGGGAATTGCCGCGCTCGTTGCGGAAACGGAGATCATTTCCTCCGTCGGCAGACCGGTAATGTGATAGGCGTAATATGTAGCAGATTTCAGCATGCTTCCCGTTCCGAGGACGCTGCAGAATCTGTTAGAAAAATTTCTGAGTTTTTTGACTGTTTCGGCATTGGGCTGCGGCGCTTCCCCCTGAGGAACCACCTGCAGCGCCGGCTGTTCGGGTGCGCCCGCACCGCCGCCGGCAATTCCGGGAATGTCTGTGGAAAAATACATATCGGGTACCGTTACCTCCGAAAGGTTCCTTTCGCTCATTCGCACCTCTTTTGCCCGGTCGGGCCGGTGCCCCGCGCCGGCGAATCCATCCCTGGGCCGCACGCGTAAAAGACAAAAGCATCCTTGCTCAATTCTTATATCGGACGTTTCGGTCAAAAACTTAACTGCGAATTCAACATTTCATGTCATTTTTGCAAAAAAGTCTGCGCGTCTGCGTCCGCCGCACCGGGGCGTAAAAATCATTTTACCAGAAAACGTTCTGAATGTGCTAATGTTTTTTCGATTTTTAACGATATATATACTTGCGAAGTATATTTTATTATTTCTTATTAAATATAATTCAGCCATCGGCATAAGCCGCGGATCGGAGGTGACGGCAGTATGAGAAAAATCGCGCTGGTCGGCAGCAAAAATATCAGCAGCAGAAGTCTGCTCTCTTCCCTGACGGCGAAATATGACATCGACCTCCTGCCGCTGGACATCGCCGCCGCCCGCTATATCGACACGGTTTGGCCCGCTGCGCTTTTTGTCCGCGCGGAAAACGCCGCCGAGCTCGATACCGTCGGCGTCGGCCGTCTCTGCTCCGCTGCCTCCGAAGGGGGCCTTACGGTTTATGTTCTTCTCGATACGCCCGCCGCAAATGCGGAGGAACGTCTTTCCGCCGCAGGCGTCCGCGTGTTTTCCGCGCCGGAGGACTCCGAGGGCAGCGTGATTCTGGCGCTGGAGGAAACCCTGCGCCCGACGCTCGACGACCTTACACCGCTGGACAGCGTGCTCATCGTTGATGACGACGTGATCGAGCTGCGCCGCCTGCGTAGCATCCTGACCGACTATTTCCGCGTCACCGTCGTCAGCTCCGCCATCGACGCGCTGAAATATCTTGAAAAGCACACGCCCGACCTGATCCTGCTGGATTACTCCATGCCGGTTTTCTCGGGTACAACGCTCATCTCCCTGCTGAAAAGTCAGGAAAACTACGAAAACATCCCGGTTTTCTTCCTCACCGGAAAGGGCGAAAGCAGCTCCGCGATCGTGCTGGAGTGCGCCCGCAGCGGCGCACGCGGCTGCATTCTGAAATCCGCGACCACCGCCGAAATGCTTACCTCGCTGAATGCTTTCCGCAGGACCGCCGCTGAAAGGAGGCGTCAGTAAGGCCATGTATTATTCCGCCTGCCAGATGATCATCTCCGGACTGCCGGAGCTGGACGGCTTTGATCCGCAGCTCGGTCTGAAGCTCCACGGCGACGCAATGGATCTTTATTACGACGCTCTGAACAGCTTTAACGATTCGCTGCCCGAATTTAAGGACAGCCTGCTGAACGGCCGCTTTTCCGACACGGAATCCCTTGCAAATGCCGTTCATCAGCTCCGCGTATCCGCAAACTCCGTGGGCGCGCACATCATCGCCCGCCTGGCTGAGGGGCTGGAGTCTGTCATCCGCCGGAAGCAGACAGACCTTTTCAGCACTTCTGTCGTCGCCCTGCTGAAGCGATGTGACAGCTTTTCCGATGTCATCGGCGACCATCTGCGGGCATTTTCTCCCGCAGCGAACCGCCAGACGGCAACCTTGCCGCAGCTTCTCAGCTATTTCCGTAAGCTGCAGAGCTGCGCGGAGGATTTTGACCTCGCCGGCGCGGAGGAGATCGTTTCCGCGCTGGACGCCTTCACCTTCCCCAGCCTCCGCATCGCCGCCCTGTATGACAAGATCCGGGAATCCGTCGATCAGATCAATTACGACTTTATCGGCGAGCTTTCCGAGGTTTGCTGCTCCCTCTGCGACGACAGCATCGGCGAAGCGGATTGATCCCGGCACTTTTTCAAAAAAATTCGATTTTTTGCGTCTTCGGCGTTAAGTTTTTCCCGATTATGCCGATAAAAACAGTAAGAAGAATAATATCACGAAGCGAAAAAGCTTATTTCTCCCGCAGCAGCGGGATTTGCGTGAATCGTCTGGAGGTTATGCACCATGTCAAATGTCAATTCGATCTACAACAATTCCAACCGGATCACCTCGATGTTTTCCGATATGGATACCGATGCTCTGGTCAAGAGTCTCTGCTCTTCCCATCAGACAAAGATCGACACCCAGTACCGCAAAAAGCAGATCGCGGAGTGGAAGCAGACCGCGCTGACTGACGTTTCCGACAAGGTCAAGGCATTCTCCAACTCCTACTGCTCTGTTCTGGGTTCCACCAGTATGCTGAAAAGCTCGACCTATGCGAAGTATTCCGTCACCACCGCAGACACCAGCGGTGCGGTCTCCGTGCAGGCGGGCGGCGAAGCGTTTGAGGGCAAGATCTCCGTCTCCGTGGAGCAGCTTGCAGGCAAGGCCACCGCAGCCGGCGCCACCGGCATCTCCAGCGGCAGCGAGCTTTCCGCCAGCAACACCGCTACGCTCGGCGAGCTGGCATTCGGCACACCGCTGAAATTTGACGGCAACGGCAATGTTGCCTTCAAGATCAACGGCAAGAAGTTTGAGTTTTCCGCCGACACCACGCTGCAGAATATGATCAGCACCATCAATGCCGATGAGGACGCAAACGTCACCATGAAGTACAGCCGTCTGACGGACAGCTTCACCATCACCTCCGACGTCGGCGGCAAGGACGGCTCCGTCAAGATCGAGAATCTCTCCGGCAACGCGTTCGGCGAAGGCGGCGCGTTCGGCATCGGCGAGGGCAAATTCACCGAAGGCGCACAAAACGCCATCGCCACGATCAACGGTGTCCGCGTTGAGCGCACCGAGAACGAATTCACCATCGACGACGTTACCTACACCCTCAACGACAAGACCGACAAGGAGATCAATTTCAACGTTTCCCGCGATTTCAGCTCCACGGTCGATGCCGTTAAGGATTTTGTCAAGTCCATCAACGACCTGCTCTCCACCGTCAAGACCTACACCTCCGCCAAGGACGAGACACGCAAGTATCAGCCTTTGACCGACGCGGAAAAGGAAGAGATGACCGAAAAAGAGATCGAGCTGTGGGAGGAAAAGTCCAAGGGCGGCGTGCTCCACGGCGACCGCGATCTGGAGCAGTTGATGAACAACATCAAGAGCGTGTTCTTCTCCGATGTCGGCGGCACGGGAAAGAGCCTGACTTCTATCGGCATCTCCACCGCCAGCTTCTTTGACAGCGACGCCGGTCTCCTCAAGGTTGACGAGGACGCACTCAAGGCCGCGCTGGAGAAGGACTCCGACGCCGTTGTGAATATGTTCGCCGGCGGCAGCAGCACCGCTCCCACCGAGAAGCAGGGCGCCGTTTACCAGCTCAAAAATTATCTCACCTCTTACATCAAATCCTCCGGTGACACCATCGACGGTCTGCACGACGACGTCAATGATATTGAAGATGAGATCGATTCGATGGAAGATAAGCTTGCAAAGATCGCAGAAAAGTATTACAATAAGTTTGCAAACATGGAAACGGCTCTTTCGAAGCTGAACAGCACTGCAAACTATATCTCTTCCCTGTTTGCCGGTTGATTTTGTCACCGCGTGCCCTCCGGCACAAGGAATAGTATATAAGGGGGCAGACTATGGACGCCGTTGTTCCCGACAAGGCGCTGCAAAAGCTTGATCTCCTGCGTCAGGCAAGCAAGCTTTCTTCAGCGCTTTGTGAATTTATGACAACAAATATCCCCGACCTTCCGGAATCGGATGACTCGGATCTGGTCTTCTTTACGGAACGGTATGTTGCCGCAATGACTAGGCTCAAGGTTCTCTCCGACCGCGTTGACGAGTTGAACGCCGAAGACAATATCACACCGGAAACCGAGCCGCAGTGTGAAGCGCTGCGCAAAACCACGCGGGAAAATCTCGTCATCATTGCAGAAAAGTACACCATCTGCAAATCTATCGTGGAAGAGCGGAAAGCGCGCTATCAGCAGGAGCTGATCAATGCCCGCAAGAAGCAGAATCTCAGCGCCTATCTTCATTCCTCACTCATCGGACGTACCGGATACAGCTACGACAAAACAAAGTAATATTTTGTCTGGAGGACTTATCGCGTGAAAAAGACCTACCGAAATTTGATGGAAGATGTGGTTCTTTCCAATATCGACAGCGTTTTGGCCGCCTGCGACTGCTGCACCTGCGACGAATGCAAAACAGACGTGATTACCTACACCTTGAATCACCTCCCTCCGAAATATGTGTCCACCGTGAAAGGCGAACTGCTCAGCAGCATTGATTTTTACATTGCGCAAAATGCGGCCGATATCGTCTTTGCAATGGTGCAGAGCGCGAAGCGGATCAAGGAAAATCCCAAGCATTCCAAATAATGATTTAACCCTATGTTTGTTTTCTGCGGGCTGTTCAAATCAGCCCGCAGTTTTTTTGTTCGTTTTTCACCGGATAACATCATGCGGCGCTCCATCCGGAGCGCCGCACTGCATTATGTATTATAATATTGTATGTATGCAGCATGCTCCCTTATACGCTCTGCCAGAGCATCTGGTTGTTCTCCGGGATCATCTGCATCCGGCCGCCGTCGTGCAGCCACGCAAGGTATGACCGCACCGTGCAGGCGATCAGCGCATACTGCTGGATGGTCATCTGCAGTCCGTATGTTTCAAAAACCTTCTGCAAAAGCACATCAAAGGTCACCGGCTCGCGGCAGAGCTGCATCAGCCGCTCCGCGATCTCCAGCGTTTTGTCGATATTGAGCTGCGCCAGCGGGCGGATCTCCTCCGTCGCCGCAGCGTGCGCAGGTACAAAAATGCGCCCCTCCATCGTCTTGACGCGCTCCAGCGTTTCCAGATACGCCCCGACGTCAAACAGAAAACCGATGCCGTATTTATCCAGCACCTCCGCGCTGCTGAGGCAGTCGGCAAGAAACACCGTACCGTCCTCCGTGCGGAAGCCGGTCATCTCATAGCTGTGGCCCGGCAGGTCGATCATCTCCAGCCCCTCCGGCAGCACTTCCGCCGTCAGGAGCTGCGCCTCGCTTTCCTTTGCGTGCAGAAATTTGTTGTGCAGTTCCTTCGGCGCAAACCCGCCGAACAGCACCGTCGGCTCAAGAAACGGCCAGCGGGTGAACGCCTGCTCCGCGCCGCGCGCATATACGGCGCAGCCCGTCTGCGCCTGAAGATACTGGTTTCCGCCGATGTGATCGGCGTGGGAGTGCGTACTCAAAATCGCTCTCAGTGTCCACCCCTCGCGGTCAATGATCTGGCGAAGCTTGCGCCCCGCATCCTTGTCGCTGCCCGCATCAATCAGCCATACTTCGTTCCTCTCGCCGCGGAAAACGCCGATTTTCGCAGGGCAGTCCACATACCAGCTCCGCTC
>JAZQNZ010000001.1:0-7063 GCA_045627665.1 Oscillospiraceae bacterium | reverse complement strand
GTTTTCCTCAAAGGTCGTGCCGGTCTCCTCCACCTCAAAGTCGCAGCCGGCATCCCGCTGGGAGATCAGCTCCACGCCGAGCTCGGCAAGGAGCGTCTGCATCTCCAGCAGCTTCTTTTTATTATTGGAGGCAAGGATCATCTTCATTGCAGAAGCTCCTCCACAAACCCCTTTGCCTCAAAGGGCATCAGATCGTCCTGCTGTTCGCCGACGCCGATATACTTCACCGGCAGACCGAGCTCCTGTGCAATAGCAAAGACGATGCCGCCCTTGGCGGTGCCGTCCAGCTTGGTGAGCACCACGCCCGTAAGGTCGGCGGTCTCCTTGAAGCTCTTTGCCTGCAGCAGTCCGTTCTGCCCGGTGGTCGCGTCCAGAACAAGGAGCGTTTCCACGCTGGCATCCGGCAGCTCGCGGCTGATGATGCGCCGGATCTTTGCCAGCTCGTTCATCAGATTCTGCTTGTTGTGCAGGCGGCCTGCGGTGTCGATGATGATAAGGTCCTTGCCGCGGGCCTTTGCCGCGGCGATGGAATCAAACACAACAGCGGCGGGATCGCTGCCCTCTTCATGGCGGACAATGTCCGCGCCGGAGCGCTGCGCCCAGATGCCGAGCTGCTCGGCGGCCGCCGCACGGAAGGTATCACCCGCACACAGCAGCACTTTTTTCCCCTCCGCACCGAAGCGCGCCGCCAGCTTGCCGATCGTCGTGGTCTTGCCGACGCCGTTCACGCCGACCATCAGGATCACGGCGGGCCTGCTGTCCAGCCGCAGCTCCGGCTCGCCGACACAGAGCTTTTCGGTCAGGATTTCGGTCAGCGCCGCGCGGACTTCTTCACCGCCGCGCAGTCCGCGCTCCTTCGTCACCTCGCGCAGACGCTCCACCGCCTGTGTTGCGGTGTCCACGCCGGTATCCGCGAGGATGAGCGTTTCCTCCAGATCGTCGAAAAACGCTTCGTTTTCGCCGGTGAAGGAGGCAAACATATTGTTCATGGAAACGGTCATGCTCTGCTTGGTGCGGGCAAGACCGTTCTTGATTTTTTCAAAGAATCCCATAATTCATACCCTCAACTGATGGTTTTTTCCGCTTCTTCCAGATCCACGGAAAGGACGGTAGTCACACCCTTTTCCTGCATGGTGACGCCATAGAGCACGTCAGCCTCTTCCATCGTTGCGCGGTGGTGGGTGATGACGATAAACTGCGTCTCCCCTGCCATTGCGCGCATATAGCCCGCATAGCGCTCCACGTTCGCCTCGTCCAGCGCAGCGTCGATCTCGTCCATGATGCAGAACGGCGTCGGGCGCACCTTCATGATGGCAAAGTACAGCGCGATGGCAACAAAGCTCTTCTCGCCGCCGGAAAGCAGCGAAATGGTCGTGACCGCCTTGCCGGGCGGCTGCACCTTGATTTCGATGCCGCAGCCGAGCGGATCGTCCGGGTCCTCCAGAATGAGCTGCGCTTTGCCGCCGCCGAACAGCTCCAGAAATACGGTGCGGAAGCTGTCGTTGATCGCGGTGAACTCGCGGACAAAGATTTCCTTCATCTCGCCGGTGATCTCGCTGATGATCTTCTGCAGATCGCGCTTTGCCTTTTCCACGTCGTCACGCTGCCCAACAAGGAAATTGTAGCGTTCGCTGACGCGGTCGTATTCCTCGATGGCGCCGACGTTGACGGTTCCCAGCCTGGCGATCTCGCGGCGAAGCTCGGAGATCCGCTTGGTTGCCGCAGTCATGCTCTCGACCGGCTGACGCAGCGCCTGCGCGGCGGTGCGGGAAAGCTCGTAGCTGTCCCACAGCTTGTCCACAATCTGCTTTTCCTCCATCTCGGCGGAAAGTTTTTTCTGTTCGCAGCGGGCGCAGGCCGCCTGCAGGTCGAGGATCTCTCTGTTTTTGTCCTGACTCAGCTTATCGTTGCGGGTGCGGCGTCCCTCTGTTTCCAGACGCGCCGCAGTGATCTCCGCAATGCGGCTGCGGAATGCTTCCGCCTGCCGGCGATGCGCATCGATACTCTTTTCCATCTCGGAAAGCTGCGACTGCAGCGCGACCCCCTGCTGCTCCAGCTCTGCGATGCGCGCTTTGCGCTCCTCGCTGTCGCCCGAAAGGGTTCCGATCAGCTCGTTCAGACTTGCGACCGCACGGCGGACGCTCTCGCGCTCCGCTTCCAGAGAAGCAGACTCCGCGCGCAGGGCTGCAAGCTGCTCGCCCAGCGCCTCGCGCTGCTTTTCAAAGTCCTCGCTGCCGGCGGTTCGGCGGCTGATCTCCCCGCGCAGACTGCCAAGCTCGGCTTCCAGCTTTTTCTGTTCGGCAGCGGTATCCGCGATGCGCTGCTCGTTTTCACGCAGCCCGGACGCGAGACCGTTTTTCTCCCGCTCCAGATCCTCCAGACTGTCATCCAGCGTTGTGCGCATCAGGCGATACTGCCCGACGCCGCTTTCCGCTTTGTGTAGCGCCTCTGCCGCGCCGGAAAGCTCACCCGCCGCGACCTCCGCCTCATATTTTGCGCCGGAAAGGACGCGCTCCGCTTCCGCAAGGCGTGCAGAGCAGTCCTGCACGCGCGCTTCCAGCTCACCGAAACGCCCTCTCAGCGCTTTCAGTTCGTTTGCACGGGAAAGGATGCCGACATTGCGCGCCGCGCTGCCGCCCGTCATGGAGCCGCCGGCGTTGATCATCTGACCGTCCAGCGTGACGATGCGGACGCGGTTTTCGTACTTTCTTGACATTTTCACCGCATCGCCCAGGGATTCCGCAACGACCGTGCGGCCCAGAAGGTTTTCAAATATGCCCTTATAGCGGCTGTCGAATTCCACAAGCTCGCTGGCAATGCCGAGGAAGCCCGGTTCCCCGGTCAGCGGCTTCTGCGGTGTACCGGGACGGATGGTGTCCAGCGGCAGGAATGTGGCGCGTCCGCCGTCGCTGCGCTTAAGCATCTCGATGGCGGCCTTGCCGCAGTCCTGATTGTCCACAACGATGTTCTGCATGGCGGCGCCCAGCGCCGTCTCCACGGCGATGGCAAATCGCTCCTCCACGTGCAGCAGTCCCGCAACGGGGCCGTGGACGCCGCGGAGCGTTCCGCGGGAGGCAGCCTGCATGACGCTCTTGACTGCCTTGCCCATGCCCTCAAATTCCTTTTCCATTTCGCTGAGCATATGGATGCGCCCCTCTGCGGAACGCTTTTCCACAGTCAGCGAATTGAGCTTGTCCGTCAGCTCCTTCACCGCGCTTTCCCGGGAGGAAAGCAGCATTTTATGACCGCTGATGACATTGTTGATCTCGTCCACACGGCTCTTCGCCGTTTCGTACTCCTTCTCGGCGGCGTGCAGCGCGGCGGTAACCTCGCTGTATTTTTTCTCCGCCGCGTCAATGTCCGCGCCGATGCTGTTCCGGCGTTCGGTCAGCTCCGCGCTTCTGTCGCGCAGAAGGCCGAGTGCCGTAGTGCATTTGGTAATGCCGTCGCTCGTCTCGTTTTCACGGGCGACCAGCGCGGCAAGCCCCTGCCGTGCATTGTCGGCGGCGGCGGCGTTGCGCTCGTTCTCCTGCTGCACGCTTCGGATGGCAATCGTCTTTTCCGCAAGGAGCACGCCGATGTCGTCGATGCGCTTTTCCTGCTCCTGCGCCTGACGGCGGATGTTCTCCGTGCGGTCAGACTGCTCGTTCATCTCGCTTTTCAGCCGCTCGATGCTCTCGGCATTGTGCTGCAGGTTGGTACGCAGCACAGCCGCGGCGGACTCGCACTCCGCGGCGGCAGACTCGCTTGCGGACTGGCTGGCACGAACGGTCTCACTCTCCATATCGTACGCCTGCATCTGCGCGCTGAACTGCTCCGCAGCAGCGTAGATATTCTTCAGATCGTCGTTTGCCCGGTCAAGCTCCGCCTGCGCCGCCGTATATTCGCCGTTGACCGTTTCACTCTGGGCATGAATGCGGTCCAGCGTCTCCATCCATGCGGAGATCTCCAGCGTACGCTGCTCATCGCGGAGCACAAGAAATTTCTTTGCCGTCTCCGCCTGCGTTTTCAGCGGGCCGACCTGCATTTCCAGCTCGTCGATCTTGTCGTTCACGCGCAGCAGGTTGTCCTCCGTGCGCTCCAGCTTGCGCTCCGCCTCCTCCTTGCGGAACCGGAACCGGGCAATTCCTGCCGCCTCTTCAAAAATCTCGCGGCGGTCGCTGCTTTTTGCGGAAACGATCTCCGCAATCCTTCCCTGACCGATCACGCTGTATCCGTCGCGGCCGAGGCCGGTGTCCATCAGAAGGCCGGTGATGTCCTTCAGTCTTACCGCTTCGCGGTTGAGGTAGTATTCGCTCTCGCCCGTGCGGTAGTAGCGGCGCGTGATGGTAACTTCCTGCGCGTCGATGCTGAAGGTGCCTTTGGAGTTATCCAGCACCAGACTGACCTGCGCAAAGCCAAGCGGGCTGCGCTTCTCCGTGCCGCCGAAAATGACGTCCTCCATCTTTCCGCCGCGCAGCGCCTTGCTGCGCTGCTCGCCCATGACCCAGAGCAGTGCGTCGGAAATATTCGATTTTCCGCTGCCGTTCGGGCCGACGATGGCGGTAATGTCCTTTTCAAAGGACAGCACCGTTTTGTCCGGGAAAGACTTAAATCCCTGTATTTCCAATGCTTTTAAGTACACAGACTGCACTCCTCGCTATTTAATCTCTCTCACTTCGCCGGGCGGGATATCCGCCGGTATGACCTTCAGCGACCGAAGGCCGAACTCGCGGCAAAGGGTTTCCGCGTTGCAGCGGTGCTGACCGATCATCTGCGAAATATCGGCCGCGCAGACGCCGAGGACCGCGTCCGGCTCCGGCATCGTCCCGGATAGAAGCGCACGCGCGCGGTTTAAGTAGATCCGGCTGCGGACAAGCTCCCCCAGCGCAGGGTGATACGCACCCGCCGCTGCGTCGCCGCCGCTGAGATCCTCCGTCGGATTCAGGCCGAGCCGAACGACCGGGATCCCCGCCGCTTCAAAGATCGGCAGGATCTCCGCGCAGGTCTCCACCGCATCGGTCACGGTGTGCTCCGCGTATTCGCCGCGCTGCCACTGCGCAAACAGCGGCGTATCCTTCAAAATCACCGTCGGGTAGATGCGAACGCCGTCCGGCCGCAGAGCGGCAAGCGCCCGCGCCGTCCGAACGTCTTCTTCCCGGCTGCTTCCGGGCAGTCCGGTCATCATCTGCAGAATCAGATGAAAACCGCGCTGTCTGAGAAGCTGCGCGGCGTTGCGTGTATCCTCCGCCGTATGCCCTCTGCCGCAGCGGGCAAGCACCCCGTCGCACATGGACTGCGCGCCGAGCTCCACCATCCGCACGCCCATTTCTTTGAGCAGGGACAAGCGCTCCCCGTCAACCGCATCCGGTCGGGTGGAAACGCGGATGGATGCCAGCGTGCCCGATGCAAGATACGGCTGCGCCGCGGCAAGCAGCGCCGTCATTTCGTCACGGGGGATCGCAGTAAAGCTCCCGCCGTAGAACGCAAGCTCATATCCGCTGCCCCGCTCCAGCCGTTCCAGCGCGTCGGTCACGTCCTGCGGGGTAACCGGCGCGGCAGCGCCGGAGATGCGCTTCTGATTGCAGAAAACGCAGTTATGCGGGCAGCCGAGATGCGGGATAAACAGCGGCAGGATCCTTCTGCGCGCGTTCACATGGACTCCAGCGCCGCTTTTGCGGCCATCTGCTCCGCTTCCTTCTTGGTTCGCCCCTCGCCGCTGCCCAGCGTTTCGCCGTCCATCACCACGGAAACATTAAAGCGCTTCATGTGGTCGGGGCCGCTCTCGCCCGTCAGCTCATAGGTCAGTATATGGCCGGGCTTCTGCTGGATCAGCTCCTGCAGTTCCGTCTTGTAATCCCGGATAAGCAGGCAGTTCTCGTCGGAAAGCTTGGAGAGGATGTTAGCGTCGATAAAGGTCTTTGCCGGCTCCATGCCGCCGTCCAGATATAGTGCCGCGATCACAGCCTCCACGCAGTCGGCAAGGATGGAGATGCGCTCGCGTCCGCCGGAAACCTCCTCCCCCCTGCCGAGGCGAAGGCAGCGCCCAAGCTCCAGCTTTTCCGCGACCTCGCCGAGGCTCTGTTCACAGACAAGTTCCGCGCGCAGCTTGGTCATTCTCCCTTCCGGCATATCCGGAAATCTGCGGAACAGGCATTCCGCCGTCACCATTCCAAGCACGCTGTCTCCCACGAATTCCAGACGCTCGTTGCTGCGGCAGCGGTGCTCGTTGGCATAGGAGGAATGCGTCAGCGCCGTCTGAAACAGGGCACTGTCACGAAAGGTGTAATTCAGCTTCTTCTGTAAGGCTTCCATCGCCGCTCACTCCATCACGCGCGCCACGTATTCGGCAAGGTCGCGCACTGTCTGGATGCTGCGGATATCCTCTTCGCTGACTTCGGGAATCTGGAAAGCGTCCTCCACATTCATGGTAAGCTCCACAACGTCCAGAGAGTCCGCACCGAGATCGCTCAGAAAATTCGTGTCCTCGGAAATCTGATCCATATCAATGTCAAACTGACTGCAGACGATCTCCTTGATCTTTTCCAGTACCATGTTCTATGTTCTCCTTTAAAAATTAGTTTGCCGCTTCGCTGTCTCCGCGAAGGCGCATATATTCGATATTCTTTTCGATGTCTTCCGTCACACCCGCGTTGACAAACGCGATTGCCTGCTTCACCGCGCTGCGGACGGCGCGCGCATCGCTGCTGCCGTGCGCTTTGATGACGGGCTTCGTTATGCCGATAAAGGCGGTGCCGCCGACTTCGGAAACATCCATCATCTTTTTCACGCCGTAAAGGTCTTTTTTGATGAGCAGCGCGCCCAGCTTGGATTTTGTCGAAGTCATCAGCGCGGATTTGATGTTTTTCATCAGGAATTTTGCCGTACCCTCAACGCTTTTCAGAAGGATATTGCCGGAAAAGCCGTCGGTAACGATTACGTCCACCTTGCCGGAAAATACGTCCGTACCCTCAACATTTCCGATAAAGTTCAGCCGTCCGGCCTCACCCGCCTCCTGCAGGAGCGCGTAAGCAGCCTTGCACAGCTCCGTGCCCTTGGTATCCTCGCTGCCGTTGTTGAGCAG